>NYWG01000236.1 GCA_002684915.1 Verrucomicrobiales bacterium | reverse complement strand
AATTGTGAAACATCAAAACAATTCATGGATGTATTAGAAGTAGTTACTGATCAAGCAGATCCAGGTATTATAGAATATGCTGAGATAACAGTGAATTAATCGCAGCTAAATAGAAACATAGAAATCTTTTGGCCAGAAGTATAAGAAGATGCCTTTAAATAAGTTAGAGAATTTTATAAAGAATACTGAGGGACGTATTCTTTATGTAAATCCAAATGACCTTGATGCGACAGACGGTATTGAAAACGAAGGTAATTCGTTAACAAAACCGTTTAAGACTATTCAGAGGGCATTAATAGAATCAGCAAGATTTTCATATATTGAAGGAAATGATAACGATATTGTTGAGAAGACAACTATATTATGTTTCCCTGGAGAACATTTAATAGATAACAGACCAGGTCATGGTATTAAAACTGTATCTGGAGATGCTAGAGCAGTACCTGCAGAATCAGTTAACGGAGCTCCATTAACTGAAGGAGCAACAGAAACTTTTGGACTAACTCTTGATTCAAACTTTGATTTAACACAGAAAGATAATATACTTTATAAGTTTAATAGTGTTCATGGTGGAGTTGTTATTCCTCGTGGAACTTCATTAGTTGGACTAGATTTAAGAAAGACAAAGATAAGACCTAAGTATGTTCCAAACCCAACAGATCCTGATGTTCCCGAATCTTCAATCTTTAAGATAACTGGTACATGTTACTTCTGGCAGTTTACATTATTTGATGGTGATGAAAATACTACAGTATATACAGATAACCATGATTTTGGATTAACAAATAGATCTAAACCTACATTCTCACACCATAAGTTAACATGTTTTGAATATGCTGATGGTGTTAATGTTATTGGTGACTATGGTTTAACCGATCTACAGGTATATTATAGTAAGTTATCAAACGCATTTAACAGAGCGTCTACTAGAGAAGTTAGATTCAAATTCCCTACACATCCAGATGATTTTGCTCCTGTAAGACCTGAGTTTGAAATAGTTGGTGCTTTTGCTACAGACCCTCTTTCCATTAGTAATATTATTTCTGGTGATGGTGCTACTGCTGGAAATATAGTAACTGTTACTACAGCATTACCTCATAACTTTAGTAGTGGAACTCCTATAAAAATTAAGGGAGTTAGTGCTCTTGATTATAATATTTCAACAAAAGTTAAGACTGTAATTAGTGATACTAAATTTACTTACTTATTACCTTTTGTAAGATCAACATTACCTGCTGGTCCTAGTTCTGGTTTAGGTTTTGGTGATGCTGAAGTTCTAGTTGAAACTGATACCGTAACAGGTGCTTCACCATATATCTTTAACTGTTCATTAAGATCAGTTTGGGGTATGCAGGGTATGCATGCTGATGGTAATAAAGCAACTGGTTTTAAATCTATGGTTGTTGCCCAGTTTACTGGTGTATCACTACAGAAAGATGATCGTGCTTTTGTCAAGTTTAATAAAACTAGTAGAGAGTATGTTGGATTAACGCCTTCTGTTCAAAGAGGTGAAATATTAGCATCTAAATCATCTTCTACTAATATAGATCAGGTATACCATTTAGATTCTGGTTGTGTTTATAGGCCAGAATATGAAACAACTCACGTAAAAGTTTCTAATGATGCGGTTATACAGATAGTTTCTGTGTTTGCTATTGGATATCATACTCATTTTAATATGTTATCTGGTGCTGACGCTTCAGTTACTAACTCTAACTCTAACTTTGGTCAGTTTGCTCTTTGTGCGGATGGATTTAAGAAAGAAGCATTTGATAAGGATAATAAAGGATTCGTAACTTCTATTGTTACTCCAAGAGCGATTGTTACTAGAGAAGATGCTATTGATTGGCTTCAGATTGATAAAACAGCAACAACTCAAATACTTAACTCTCCTAATAATACAGCTCCTTTTCCAGGACGTTTATATCTACTAGGAAATAAGAATAAGTTCTCACCACCATCAGCAATTGCTCAGGGATTTAGAATTGGTGCTAAGGTAGGTGAAAAGTTATATCTAGCTGGTGCTACTCCATATGAAGCATCTGTTGTTATGTCTAATGGGGCATTAACTGCTACAACAAATACTTCTGAGAAATCATATACAGCACTTCATTCAAATCCAGTAACTAATGTTAACCCTGCAAAGTATACAATAAGTACTGGGCATAATCTTGCTAATGGTGAATCAATAAGAATAATATCTGATAGTGGTAAGTTACCTCAAGGATTAGATGCTCACAAAGTATATTATGCTATTACTAGTGATGCTTCTAATAGTGGTTTAGGAAATAATGAAATTAGAATTGCTTCATCTAGAGCAAATGCTGAGTTAACTAATCCAGAATTTATTAGAACTTCATTTACTGAGGCAGAAGGTACAGTTAATATTATCAGTAGAGTATCTGATAAGAATCCAGGAGATCTTGGACATCCAGTTCAGTTTGATGAAGGGACATATTCTATTACTAGAGGAATAGCTGGTGCTCAAACAACAACCACAGAATCTGGTGGATGGTTTGTTCATATTGATACAACTGGAGATACAATTACTCCTGTTATAAAAGATAATACCTTTACTGATGATGATAATGTACCTATTCCATATATTCTTAGAAGAACTGATGATAGAAGTTTAGATGAGAAACTTTATAAGGTTAGATATGTAATACCTAAAGAGATTAAAGGTGCTAAAGATCCAACAGATGGATTTATTCTTCAGGAATCAAGTTCTACAGGTGCTGTTGCTAATACTGATTTTACGATTCCGAATGATCCAACTGGAACACTAACAGTTAATGATTATGAATTCCAGAAGAATCCTAAATTCATAACAACTATATCATATGATAATAACACTAAGATAGCAACTGTTAGATCTGATAAATCTCATGGATTAAAGGTTGGAAACAGAGTTACTATTAAACATGTTACTACGTCATCCAACCCTACTGGTGTATTTGATAAAGAATTTAATGGCAATTTCATTGTAGATTCTGTAGATAATGATAGAATTTTTAAGTATAAGGTTGTAAAATTAGTAGATAGTTATTCTCCAACAGGTGATGATATTGTAGTTGGAACTATTACTGTTAATGATGGTGATGGAACTAATGTCAGATCACTTACCCTTCCAAGATTTGAAAGGAATGATACAAGAGAGAATCTATATGTTTATAGATCTGAAGTAATTACTTCTTATGAAGAGGGTATTCAGGATGGTATTTACCATCTATTCGTATTGAATGGTAACAACAGTGCCGATGGTGTATTTGCTTTTAAGAAGTATAATCAGAGTATTACTGATCTTTATCCACAACATGATAGAGATAATCCTGAAGACAACCCACAGGAAGCAAAAACATATGCAAAACTTGAACCAATCGGTTCAGTAGTAACTAATGATCTTAAGAAGAGTATTACTAGAGAAACTTCTAATATATTCTTATCAACATTCGGTGTATCTAATGTTATTACATCTGCTAATAATTCAGCAAATAGTACTTCTATAGCATTAGATGGGTCACATGGATTAAATGGTATTAGATTCTATGATGGAGATGTAACAGGAACTGGTACTTTTACAAACAGTACACCTAATGTTCCATATCAGAATATTAAACTGTTTGATGATATTTCACAACCTTCAACTGCTAACTGGAAAGGAGCAACTTGTTCTGTAGAGGTTACTAGTGCTGGAGTTGTTCAGAATACTGGTCAAGTATTAAGGGATACTATTAAAATACAGGAAGGTGGTGCTGGATATAAAGTTGGAGATACTTTATACTTTGATAGTTCAGAGATAGGTGGATTAAAAGGAACACCATCCCAATATATTACTTTAGAAGCAAAGCATATTGCTTCTGTTACTAATAATTATGTCCAAGTAACTGGTATTACAACAGCTACTGATGGATACTTTATGATTAATGAAGTATCTGGTGATAAATCAATCACTGTTCATAAGAGTAGTGCTGATACTATCTACGCTGGACAGCAAGTTATTGATATGGGTCCTGCTGCAGAGGTTAGTTCTAGTACTGCCCCTACAGAATCTGGAAGTGGATTAACTAAATCAACTACCTTTACCACTACCAAAGCACATGGTATGTTGAAAGGTAATAAGTTTAGAATACTTAGTGCCACTTATGAAAATCTTGGTGATTTTGTTGTAGAAGAAGAGACAGCATATAATGTTTTCAGTGCTACAACTGGAGAAACAACAGGATTAGTTGCTAATGCTAAGTATATCCTTAAGCATGGATTATCTGCTCATGATGCCGTTTCTGGTAGGTCTGCAGAAAATCTTGGTGTAAGAACATTATCTCTTGGTGATCATGATGTAATGATTGCCGATGAGTTGGTTGCTGCTAGTGTTTCTGAATTTAAGGTAAATCTATATGATGAACCAACATTTAATACAGCAGTTCAAGAATCAATACAGGCTAAGTTCCCAATAGGATCTTATATTCAGATTGATGATGAGATCATGAGGGTGAACAAAACTGTTCTTGGTGGTACATCAAATAATAAGTTATCTGTTATCAGAGGTGTCTTAGGATCAAACATACAAGAGCATAAGAATAAATCCTTAATTAGTAAGATTAAACCTATAGCAATGGAGGTTCGCAGACCTTCTATTCTAAGGGCATCTGGTCATACGTTTGAGTATCTTGGTTATGGTCCAGGTAACTATTCAACTGGTCTTCCTCAAATATCTGATAGAACTCTTACTGAAAGGGAAGAGTTCCTAGCACAGTCACAAGAAACTTCTTGTGGTACTGTTGTTTACACAGGTATGAATGATAAGGGTGATTTCTATATTGGAAACACTAAGATCTCAGCAGATAGTGGACAGCAAACTACATTTGATATTCCAATTCCAACTGTAACGGGTGAAGATCCAAGTAAGTTGAGTGTTGTATTTGATGAAGTAATTATTAAAGAGAGATTACTTGTTGAAGGTGGTAGTTCTAAACAGATTCTATCTCAGTTCAATGGTCCTGTAACCTTTAATGGTATTAGTAGGTTTAATAACTTACTTCAATCTCAAACAATAAAGGTTGGAACCAGTCATACTGTTTACATAAACAATGATGATGAGGAATCAGAATCAAATTATGATGATATAGTATGTGGATCAACTTATAAAGGTGCTCTTCAAGTTAAAGGTGGAGCAACTTTCGGTAAGAATCTTAATATCTGTGGAAAATTAGGTGTTAAGAATGATGAGCAATCAACAAATATTAATAGTGGTGCTGTTAGAGTAGCAGGTGGAGTTGGTATTGGTAAAAACTTAAATGTTGGTGGTGGTGGATCTTATGCTGGTAATGTACTATTCAGTGGTGGATCTCACTTCCCAAGCAATAAGTTAGTGAGCTTTGGTGGTGCTACTGTTGCGGATAAAAAGGGAGCAATTTATCATGATTCTGCTTCATCTAATGATAACCTTAGAGTTGTTGCTACCGATGATAACACACATCTTTATCTACAAAGTAACAATAAAGTTATTATTGGTAATAAAGATAATTCAGCACAAGGTTTAACTTATACTAGGTCTAATGGTTCTGTTAAATTATATTATGGTGGAACTGCAACTCATAAACTTCAAACTACTACTGATGGTGTTCAAATTGAAGGACGGTTAGATGTTAGTGGTGATATTATTGCGTTTGCTTCTGCATCAGATCATAGATTAAAGGATAACATTACACCTATTCAAAATCCATTAGAGAAAATTCTCTCAATTAGTGGTAATACATTTAATTGGAATGCAGAATCTGATTGGGAAGGAAAGGCAGATACTGGTCTAATCGCACAAGAAATTGAAGGACTTGGATTGCCTGGTGTAGCAGAGATTCGTGGAGATGGTATTCATGGAGTTCATTATGAAAAAGTGATTCCTCTTCTAGTTGAAGCGGTTAAGGAATTAACTAAGAGAATTGAAGGTTTAGAGCATGATTTGAGGTTCAAGAAATAAAGACAAAACTAACACATAAATAGTAAAAAATCATATCTCAGATGGCGAATATTAAAAAGTCTTTTAATTTCCGTAGCGGTGTTCAAGTTGATGATGATAATTTCGTCGTTAATTCAAATGGACTAGTTGGTATAGGATCTACAATACCAACGACACATCTGGATGTTGCTGGTAATATTAAGACAACTGGAAATGTAACAGGTGAACAAGCTAATTTTAATACAATTACAGCAACCACTCTTAATGTTGAGAATACCAGTGTTAGTGGTTCTACTAGTGGATCTGGAGTTAAGATAGGAAGTCCTGTTGGTGTTATAACTGCTGAGAATGTTGGAGAAACAGTTACTTATTATGGAGATGGTCAACACTTAGATAATCTTCCAACATCTCAATGGATAGATAAGGATGCTGGATTGGGATATATTAGCATATATGCTGCTGGTAATGTAGGTGTTTCAACTGATGATCCTAGACATGTTTTCCAAGTTGGTGGTAATAATAATATAAATGCGTTTGAGAAAGGAGTTGGTATTAATTCAGAAGGTGGTATTGTAGCAACTGGTGTTGTTACTGCTACAACATTTAAAGGAAATGTTACTGGTGATATTACAAGCTCTGAGTCTACTATCACACAAGTAAAATCAACTAATGTTCATAATACTGGTATTGTTACCACATCAGATCTTCATGTAACTGGAATAGTAACAACACCTGCAATTGAGGGAGTAACTCTTGTTAGTTATCCTCATGGTTCAGTTAAGACTTTAGTTGTTACTGTTGATACTAAGACATCTAACCACAGATATTCGGGTCAGGGTAATGCTAACGGATACTTTATAGATGGAAAAGAATCTCCTGTACTAAGTTTTACTCCTGGTAGAACATATAGATTTGATCAGAGTGATAGTTCTAATGCTTCATATCCTCTCAGGTTTTATTATGATGAAGCAGGTACTAAACCTTTTACTGATGGTTTAAATGTTAGTGGTACTGAAGGTAGTGCTGGAGCATATACAGAGATAATAATAAAAGAAGATTCTGCTCAAGAACTATATTACTTATCTTCTTCTGGTGCTACTTTAGTGGGTAATGTTATTATTACAAATGCTACTGCTAAGATTAATAATCTACATTCTGTTGGTGTTATAACTGCTACTGAATTTAAAGGTAATATTACTGGTGATATTACTTCTAACACATCTACTTTTACGAGAGTAGATACTACAAATTTAGAGGCCACAGGTATAGGAACTGTTGCTGATTTAGAATCAGATAGATCTGTAATTGGTATTGTTACCGCAACTAAAGCTCATGTTACTGATACATTAGGAGTAGGTGTTAATAATTCTACAATGGCTATTGAGGTTTATTCTGCTGGAATATCAACAGTTGATATTGTTGGAAAAGAGAACGCAATCATAAGCCTAGGACAAAATCAACATTCATTAACTGGTATTGGTGAAAGTACCGCAAAGATAAGGTTTGGAAGTCAAGATAAGACATTTGATTTAATTAATGGAGATCTTGGTGATTTTAATTCTTACATTCATTCTGGTAACTTTACTGGTATTAATACTGGTGGATTTAATTGGATATATGGACAGACCAATGCTAAATTAATGACTCTTTCTTATAAAGGTCATTTGGGTATTAATAAATCAGATCCTGAAGTTCAGTTGGATGTTGTTGGACATTCTACATTTACAGGAAGTGTTAGGGTTATTGGTGATTTAGAAATTGATGGTGGTAATCTTATTGGAGGTAATGCTTCATTACCAGCAATAATAGATGCTTCTGATATAAATCGACCATCTGGAATATCTACTTTTGGTGATATTGATGTTAATAATATTATAGAAATTGCTAATGGAGTTGCTATTGGAACTGCACGTGAAAATATTTGGAACGCTACGGCATTAGATGCTCAGAAGAGTACTGGATTATTTGCTGGTGTTGGTATAGGAACTACCTTCACTCATGTAGATAATACAATAAATGGTCATGTTTCAGTTCTACCAGAATCAAATGTTGGTATTGGAACCACAGTTGCTACTTGTGCTCTTGACTTTGCCTTTGCTGGAATACCAAATATGAGACATATGAAGTTACCAAGAGTTACTACTACTGAAAGAAATAATTTAGTATATCTGGAACCAGGATCAATAATATGGAATAGTACGGACGGAGAAATACAATATTGGAATAGTGGTTGGAACTCTTTAACTTAGGTAATTATTGATGGCAAGAAAGAATTATCAGGTAAAGGCTAAGACTGCCGAGGCATGGCAGAGAATACATAAAGAATTACTTAGTGATGGTGCTAATGAAAATCATATACCATCCAGAAAATGTACTTCTAAGGATAACGTATCTTTTAGTCCCACTAGGGGATCATATCAATTATCATTAGCAGAAGTTGAAGAATTAAAAAATCATCCAGATATTGATTATGTTGAAATAGATACTACATTTCATCCAGAGTATAGGATGCCTATGGCTGATCATATCTATCGATTTGGTACTAATGTAAAAAATTATAGATCTATCTATGAGATGGATGATCCTGAAGTAGTAAAAACTTCTTTAATGTGTACTACTGGACTACTTAATCAGGGAACTACTGATTGGGTTCAAGTTGCTCCATTGTCGGGAAATAGTCCTGGTATGCAATATTGGGATACATTACCTTTATTAAAAGATTATGGTGTTTATCCAGCAGTTCCTGCTGATACAACACAGGAAGATCCAGACAGTATTAGAAATTCAACTCAACTTTGTGAGAGTCAGTTTACTATTGATACTTCAGGATTTTATCAATTAGAAGTTTCTATTGATGCTGCTGAAGGTGAGGTTGAAGTTTACACTCCAACTACTAGTCCAACTACAGTTCGTTATCCATTACAAGGATTTAATAATTATGCTCCTTTTAATGAAAAGGATGTAGCATTAAACCCAAGAGTACTGCAAAATAATCCAGCTAATCACAAGTTTCAGGTTATAAATTTAGGTTATCTTGAAGCTTGGGTTGGTGATAAGTATCATTTCAAATTTCAAATAAAGAATGGTGATTATAAGAATTCATGGCAAGAGAGTTGGGATTATAATCCAGGTGGTTTAGCATGGAGATTGGTGAGATATCCCAGTGTTACAGGAACTTATGGTTCTTCTATAAAGAAAGATGATCCTGCTCTCACTACTATCCCACCTATATCAAATCCTACAACAGCCGAAAAGAATAGAACAGGTTATCAACTATTAAGATGTCAAAATAATGCTACTAATACTTGGACTAATAAATCAAGTGAAGTAAAAACTTCAGATGTTACTTATACAAATGATGGATATGATGTCGATCTGATTATATGTGATGCTTCTGTGTGGAATGCACATCCTGAATTTGTTGTTGATCCTGATAATGATCCACCAAACTATATTCCAGGTAATGTTTTAGCAAGACATGGAAAGTCTGGTGTTTTGGATATAATATTGGATGGTCCATATTATATGGATCCTCATTGGTTTGATGCTGATCCAGATACAAGACTAGAAGCACGTTGGGATGGAACTCCAGTTCCTACTGAATCTGCTGCTCTGTCATGGTGGAGTGATAAGGATTCTAGATCAACTACTTTCACTATTAATGCTGGTTTAACTCAAACACAAGATATAGAAATTCCGTTAAGTTATTTTGATAATTATACTAGAAGTAGATATTGTGGTCAGTCAAATACACCACCTACTGATGGCACTACTCATGGAACACCCGTTGCTTCATTGGCATATGGAAAGAATTTTGGATGGGCATTTAATTGTAATAAATGGGCAATACATAAAGATGGAGCAAATGATAGGGCTGCTGGTTTTATTAGATTATTTCATCTTTGGAAACCAGACAATCCAAAAGCATATCTTTCTGCTAATAAAAAAGATCCAACAATAGTAAATAATAGTTGGGGTGCTAAGCTGTACTGGAATAATTCAATCGGTCTTAATGCTAGTAATGTTAATCAAAACGCAGTTGATAATTTTCAGAGTAGTAATGGAACATATGAATACAGAGGAACTTCTGGAACTTATAGTGCTCAAGTAGATGGAGAAGGATATACTATACCAAAATTTGCTATAAGTCCACAAGTTCCACATGGAGGAGTAGTCAAAACAGATGGTCTAGATGCTAATGGTAATACAAATTGGGTATCTACAGATAAGCACAAGTATTATGATTCAAAAGGTTACGCTC
This sequence comes from Verrucomicrobiales bacterium, assembly GCA_002684915.1. GTDB lineage: Bacteria > Verrucomicrobiota > Verrucomicrobiia > Limisphaerales > UBA1096 > UBA1096. The sequence continues at coordinate 2,784 of NYWG01000236.1, read as the reverse complement.
ATAGTTTAATTACTTATTTTGAGCCTGCAAAAATACCTGATACAGGTGCTTATAATTATGATTCTTTAACTTCTTCTGAATGGCTCACTAATCTTGGGTTTGGGATGGGTAACTTTAGTACCACTTACACTGATATTAGAGAAGCAATTGAAGCTGGTGTTCATATGGTATTTTCTGCTGGTAATAGTGGTCACTATATTAGTAAACCAGGTGATATTGATTATAATAATAAAGTAGACGGTAAATTTGTTAATAGAAGACAATGGCCATCTCAAGTTGCTGATGATCACGATAATTCACCAGCTTTTGTTATTGGTTCTATGGGTACTGGACTTAGAAATGAATGGAGAATGCACCCAGATGCACCTTTTAAAGAAGGAACCAGTAGTGAATTTGATATAAAAGCAGAGCTTACTGATGCTAATACGGCATTTAGAACCCCAACAAATTTACTCCACCCACCAGATCCTAATGGAAAATGGGTAGATTATAATGTTAATAATCATGATTATAGTGAGAGAGGACCTGGTATTGATTTTTATGCTCCTTCTAGTGTTTTAGCAGCATCATCTTATGATACTAATCAAGATACTGGTAATGTTTTTGTTGGTAAGACTTATCTTGAAAGAGTCGAAAGTCATCCTACAGGTGGCAAGTCTTTTAATGATGAGATTTTTGGTGGAACATCTGCTGCTGCTCCAGTTGCTACTGGATTAATTGCTTGTGCTTTACAGCAAAATAGATCTTGGAGTCCAAAAACAGCAAAAGATACATTACTTAATTCTATTAGTGGGGAAGATAATAAATTCTATAGAGGATATACCCCTAGTAATACAGATGCTAATGATCCAAAATGGATGGGTTTTCATAGCACTATGGGCAGTCCTGTTAAGATACTTAAAGAATATATTACTATAGATTCTGGTTCTAAAAACGCATCTTTAACACCTTGGAAGGGAATAAGTCAAACCAGACCAATAAATGAAAGATTTACAATTTCTCATAATAGTCCATCAATTATTCATAAAGTAGAAATTCATGGTGTTAGAGAGTTTTTAGAATCTGATGATTCCACACCTCTTGAATTAAGTATAGCAAGTGGAACTTATCCAATTAGAATATCTACTGATGAAAATCTTAACTTAAACTTATACAAGTATAGGTTACGGAGTACTAATAATTTACAAAAATTACAGATCAGTATTGATGAAGGAGATACATGGGGTGATTTTGAAATTACTGCTGAGAGTGGTGCTTTCTTAGTTCATAATGAAAGACAAGCTTTTTATGTTTTTACTAGAGATGATAATTATACTATAGGTTCAGGTGGATCAGTTACTAATTCTACTTATTCAATATCACCTGCTAATTTTACTGTTAATGAAGGAACAACTCTTGTAACTACATTTTCTACTACTAATGTTGCAGCATCAACTGTTTTATATTGGTCAGTAAATGGTATAAGTTCTACTGATTTATCAAGTGGAGATCTTTCTGGTACTGTAACAGTTACTGCTGATGGAAGTGCTGGAAGTATATCTCATACGTTTACTAATGATAATGTAACAGAGGGAGATGAATCATTTGAGATAAGATTATATACTGATTCTGCTAGAACTGTTTTAGTAAAGAAAGTAACAATAACTTTAAAAGATACTTCTAATGCTGGAGGTACAACAACTGAACCTGATCCATATACTCCAGGTACAGGTGGATATAATAATAAAATCATCCCAGATGATATAAAGAGAACTCACACTAATGGTAGTACTACTGTTGAAACTGCTGGACCATATTTTACTGGTAGTGTACCAATTAAGTTTAGTGATATTGGAAAATATTTTAAGGATGGATATACTGTTGGAAATAAAGTAAAGGCATCTGAATACTTTAGAAATACTAATCCTGTTGTATATGATGCCAATGTTCCAAATGCGACTGAAAATGAGTTTGAAAGTGATAAGACAACAACTAAAATATCTGGTGATGCTTATCCTGATGGAGTTTTCTCTGGTAATGGAACTAATTTAAGTTTAGAAACATTTAGAGGATCTATTAAGAGATATTATGCTACTGTTGGTGATTTTAGTAATGTAGGTTCAACTATAATTAAGAATTATAGTATGAATAGGTGGGATGGATCAAATGGTATTGACTGGGATAATAGAAATCATAGAGATTCTACCAGTAGATCTGATGGAAATTTAACAAGAAATGTTGATAAAAGAATATTCATAAATGCTACATGTTATTCTGATGATATTGGAACTAATGGAAGTGCTGGATCATTAACAAATGGTTTATTTGATAAAAAACCTGGTGCTAAGTTAGAAGAACCCACTTTATCTATTCAAAACTCTGTTATTTTTATTAATGGTAGAGTTCTTGGATCTGGTGGAGTTGGTGGATATAGGGGTAGTGGAACTAAAGGATCAAGTGATCCAGGTAAGCATGGTGGAACTGGTTTAAAAGTAAAACATACAGGTTCTACAACTTTCATCTATGTTCATAAAGACGGACAGCTTTATGGTGGAGGAGGTGGTGGTGAAAGTGGAGCCATGGGTGCACCAGGTTCTAATGGAAGTTGTGTAGAATCTGGTAGGAATTATACTACTGTATCAATATGCCCTGTTGCTCCAGGTGGAGGATTTAATCTTAGTGGATGGGGTTGTCCTTCTGGTTGGTCTACGGAATCTTCTGGATCAGGTGGTATATGCTATTCAGAAACTGATCCTGTAACTGGAGAGACAACAAGAGCTCATAGTTCACAATGGTGGAGATGTT
>NYWG01000235.1 GCA_002684915.1 Verrucomicrobiales bacterium | reverse complement strand
GAGTTTCCTTCTTGTGCTTTAGTTGTTGCAACATTCAAAACAACAAGTGCCAATGCTAAAGTGAAAACGGTTTCGACGGTTAAAGCTGCCAAAATGGATACATCATCACCTCGTTTTGGAAATGCAATTTTATCACCTACATCGTCTAATACCAACATTGGTACTAAAGCACCTAGGAAAGCACCTGCAATTTGTGCCAATAGATATAATGCAGCGCGTAACCATCCAATTTTACCACGGATTGCTACTGCCAACGTGACTGCTGGATTCAAGTGAGCGCCACTGATATGACCAAAAGCAAAGACCATAACGGCAAGCATGGCTCCGATGCCTAGGGCGTCTGCTTTCATAGCAATCGTAGCCGTTAAAAACAATGCTCCAAGAGCTTCGCATGCCATTTGCTGGTATACACTATTTTGTGTCCTTGATGGTCTTACTGTGCTGAGTAGTGTTGCGGATTCTTCATCTCCTTCTTCTTTGTTTACGATATCAAAACGGTTCATTTTTTTTATTAGTGTATAACTACTACGAGCTTCTAATATACGTCATTTAACTAAATTTGTTGACAAAAAATGGGATTGCCTTGTAGCAAGATATCAAGTTGGCGTCGCTGCAAAAGTAGCGATGCTTACAATGAAAATTGTGACTGGCAAGTATACCGCAGTATGCGAATGGACCCAGGAACTTTTCTAGAACAGCAGTTTGGGAAGTTTAGGCATGATATTTACAATTACGGACTTGGGTATTACCCGTATGATAACGATGATACAAAAAGTATTTATTTGTATTTAGATGGTATAAGGATTATAAAAGTTTCAATGTCAACGAATCGGATTCTTGATATTGAATTTCGTAACGACGATATCATGAATCGTTTTGCTAATGCCATAGAAGATGGTCAATACAAACGTCGTGATGAATTTGAAAATAGATTTATTTTTGTAAATTTTTTTGCTGACAACAGTTATTTTTCATGGCCATTTATTCGTTATGTGAGAAAGCATCCGAAACGATCGATAAATAGTATCAGTATATAGATGTTATGTGCATGACGTAAAAATGTCGTTATTGACTTATAAATACGAAACAGAAAAACAGTCTTTGGATAATTTTGTAAAACAAGCAACGGCACGATTTTTAGATAGAAACTTAGATATTGATTGTGTCGGACCACTTACAAAAACGCCAGGTGTATTGTTTGAGTTATCGAATGTTCATGAAACAACTGATGATGAAATGCGGCAAATGAAACATATTTTTTATGACCTTGGTGCAAGCCACGTCTCCATGGATATCAATAACATGACACAAACTGTATACTTTTCGGTAGAGAAACAAAGTGTACACAAAAGATCGTTCTGCACAGGTTTATATAAATGCATACCACCGCTACCAATAGTATTTTGTATGATACTATGTCTTTACAAATATCAGAACGGAACCATGCCCCTGTTATCTTGAAGAATCATGAAAAGATGGATATGAAAAATGTTGAAAATGAAGATAAAACTATTATTTACAATATTTTGCATACCTTGTCACGAAACCAAGAGATCATTTTTTCTTATAAGATATTTCCCAAGTATATTTTTTTAACTTTGTCTAAGTTGCAAAATCTTAACTATGACATGTTGGACAAAATGTACATGGTATCAGAACGTATAGAAAATATAACTATAAACTTTCGAAAAAAAAATGTGGTTGTATTAATTAAAAAAAAATCAGATACACAGGTCAAAATACGTAAACGAGATTTATGTGACAAGCGCATGGCAGAAGCGTCTGCCTCGAATTTTGTTTATAAGAATAATATTCGAAACGAAGACAAACGCGTGTTTACGGCAATTGTCAAGCATTTTTTTGCATGGACTTGGAAAAGTGTAGCCTGTCATATCGATCTTGAGAAAGAAGGTGATCATTATAAAGTACACGTCACATCGTTAATGACGATCGATTATAAAAAATTGCGCGTATTAGATCAGATGGGGCCGTGGATACATAACATGCATATCGATTTAGAGAGCTGTGTGTTGGCATTTGAGGTTAGTCGAACAGAAACTATAAATGATGTCCAACAACCAAATAAAAAATCAAAATACAACTAATGTATGTTGCATCCTTTTTCACTTTACATCCTACTTTACATTCTTACTCTATGTTGTTGCACTAGTATTGTCTTTACCTATCATTGTTTTAGTAAAGGGAAACCAAAAAAGATTTCACCACAACAAAAAAATTTAATAGCATACAACCAGCAGTGGAAATGTTTTCAGTGCCAACGACTCATGCTGAGTAGCTTTAGATTGACAAACGTAAAAAACTGTACATATGCCGTTTGTATTGATTGTAGCAATCAATTCAATCTCATTGATTTACCAGATAAATGTTTAGTGTAACAAGACATACAGAAGATTTTGATTCCTCGGATAGAACTGGGCATGACCCAGAAGAACTTTTTCATATTACATCTGTTAATTTAATCGTCGTTGGTCGCCTGCAAGTAGAAGACCACTTATGTATAACTAAAGGTATGTTTACCATACAACGACCAGGTACCATGTGGATACCACTAGCTGTGCAGCGCTGGTACTATGCACAGAGCAGAGAAACGACGCTTAACAATATTAAAACCATGTTTGAAAATGCAACGTGGATATTGAAGCACATGGAACTTACGGACAAAGATATCCTACGCCTAAAGAAATTAATACGTAACAGCCACAAAGGTATACGGAAATTACAGACGACCTACATCAAGGATGTCAACGTGGTCGCTCGGCTGGCTGCTATGGTATCGAGCACGACAGGGGAGCTCTACGACCTACCCGAGGAACCAAAGCAAGGAACTAAAAAAGTAAACCGACATAATTATTTTGAATAGTCTTTTTAGACATATGCTACCGGATGCTATTTTCTACTATTTTTTTCAACATTTCTGCTTTAACTTGCGTGATGCGACACGCTTTTTGATTGCCTGTGGTTTAAAACCCAATGGTATCTACTGCCATATCCTTCTAAGATCGTTCCTTCGATTGGAGCTTGGCAACTTCCATTACTACAAAATAAGGTCTTATATCCCGTTGTTGAGACAAAATGGTGAGCATGCTGTGTTAACAAATTTGGTGCTTTGTGATGATCGGTTTATTAAGGACAATAGAATTATTTTTCATAGTCCTATCTTGAAAGTAAAATATGTCAGTTTAAATAATATTGTGTTACAAGACCCAACAACCTTTTTCCACTTGAGATTACGTGGTTTTTTTAGTAGTTACGTAAGAAGGACAAGAAATATGTATTTAAAACATTTTAAAAAATATTTTAGGTTTGATGCCTTTGTTATCAAACGATTTAGGCGACTGCACGGGATGTGTTATTTAGCACAGGATTTATATGTCCGTGTGTCAATTGCAATTCACTATGATGCTGTGGAGCAATGTTTTTATCCACATGTTTGCCATTATACATTTTTGCCTGCGTATTAAGCTTTGCACTGATATATCCGTCGTACAACTTTGCAATTGTCATGATAGAATTTGGAAGTTGAAGTTTATTTTCGTTAAAATCATCTGCTTCACCATAAATGTATTTTTGGTAAGACACATTTTGTTCCTTTAACAAATCCACATGTTTCAATAACAACGATATGGTTTGTTGCAATGTTGTAATTGTTGCGTTTGTAACTGGTATTTTTTGAACTGCAAATACACCGCATAATTGTCTTAAATTATTCAACACAAGACCGGAATTTTTGTGGGTGCAGCGCTTCCATGCACTGAATCGTGTAATGTATTCTTTTGCAATTTCTTGAATGCAAGCATCGGCCCATTCTGTCAAATTTTCAAAAGGCATTTTATTAAGAAAAACAACTATGTTGTTGCATCTTGTTTCGCGTATCATACCAAGTTTATCTACATATCCAGAAAAATAATTGTTTTTAAAATGAAAAAACACTTCGTCACCATCGGATATAAGAGATGCATTTAAGAGATGAATTAAACTCATTGAAAACACTTATCTATATAAAGACAGTTAGGCAAGGGTACGTAATTATGAATACAACTCGTCAACAGGTACAGCAAAGTTTTCAAAGAGCACAGCACAATTATCAAAAAAAAAATTTGCAAACGCATACAAATTATCAAAAACTGATCCGTGGTCACAACCGGTACACAAATTATAATAGTTATCAAAAACAAGGCGGTAAAAATTGGCAGGCATTTAAAGCAACGCGATAAAAAAATATATTAAGAATTATTTACTGTTAAAAAATACTCTTCTATTATTAAAGCCAAATGCTCCCACTTTACAAGGTTCTTGTCAATGGTTTTCAAATGAACATCCTGTATATCCTGTATTTCTGGCTCGGCTTGAATCTTTGTGCCCCGACCATTATGATTCAGTATACCTTTATCAATGACTTTCATCTCGGAGTTGTCGAACTTGCTGAGATTTCCGGCATCATTAGTGTTGCTTGGGCCATTAAACCTTTTATTGGCTTCGTCGTTGACTACATCAGTCGTTTTCTTTCTAGGCGTTTTCAAGTTAGTTTTGCTTACTGTTGTTCTGGAATTTTCACCTGTAGCCTTGCTTTTTTTAACAACATGTTTCTTTTCATCGGTGCGCTTTTTCTTGCGTCGTTTTTTCTTGCGTTTGCCGATGTTGTCCAAGATAGCTTTTTGGTTCTCACTTTGCAAAACAGTAGTATTCGTCAACGCGGTCGCGTCCAAAGTTTGGCTTGGACCTACCGCAGTTTTGGAAGCATTCTTGGGTGTCTTCTTTCTGCTACGTTTTCGTTTCACAGAAACCGTTTTGCTATTGCTTCCCTTTGTAGCCTTGGTGGCATCTTTTGTGGGCTTTATTTGGATGTCCATAAACAGACTAAAAAGAGTAAACTATCAAAAAGTATCAGAGAGTTGTTTGATAGCAATGTTTTGTGGTTTTCACTATTGCTCTTTTTCTTTGCATACGAACCTGGCGATGGTGCAATCTTTGAATACCAAATGATCAAACGATATGAAGTTGGACCTATGCTACTTGCCATGGCACAAATCCTCGCTTTTGTAATGATCATGTTATCTAGTTTAACATTTCGCAAGTGTTGTACTTCTAGTAGAGTCATTGTTATCGTAACGCTAACAACAATATGCTGCATGTTGTTGATAGCAGCCCGTAATTTATTGTTGACAAATCGTATTCTCGTCAATCCGAATGTATTTTTTCTAGGAAATGTTATTTGGGGTTCGTTTTTTTCTCATTTAAGTTTTTTACCTTTGGCAGTTATTTCTAGCGCATTGTGCAAACCAGGTGCTGAAGCGATGATGTATGCATACTTCATGTCACTTACTAACTTTGCGAGTATTATAAGTCGGGAGCTTAGTGGATTTTTAGCAGATAAAATAGGTATACACAAGCAAATCATCATAGAGACTGAAAAATTAGATTTATTTTACATTATATGTTTAATTTTTGATTTTATTGGGTTAGTAGCTGTGTTTTTCTTGCTAATAAAAGTAAAAGTACCAGAACAAACCACCGAGATAGAACTGGTTGAATTTGATCATGAAGACCTTGAAGCTATTGAAGAGCTTTCAGATACGAGTTTGAAGGATACTGAGTTGCAGGAGATCCCCCTTGACGATTAAATTTTGCTTTAAAATAACCACGCACAAGACTTTCTTGCTGATAAAGCAAACGTTTGTAATTACTTGCAACGGAATAATAACGACCAGACAAAAAGCGACTTAATTGTATACGCAACGCAACTAACCTTGCAAAATAAGTACTATGTTCAACAGAGACTAGTGTATCTAAACTAACGTTTGTATTACACCGATGTCGAATAATTTCCCATGCTTCCAAAAGATGACTGTATGCGGAAGGACTTAGAAGAAGTTGTCCAGAAACTTCCGCACTTCGTAAAATGTTCCCTTTTTCTTGTAATTCTTGTTCTATGTTGGCTTGGATATCTTCATCAGGTATATATTCAGGTTCTATTCCTGCAACGTAATTCAATGGATTACCACTACTAGGCGCAAGGCTCAGTCCTTCTGATAGTAATGGCTTTTCATCCTTTTTAAAATTATCATTCCATAGTTTTTGTATCGGTTCGTTTGCAAAACCAGATACCTGCATAATAAAACGGTAGTATTTATTTTTCATCGTCTGCTCCTGTGCAAAGTTTCGATTTTGTACCACCTGTACAGCACCCCTACTAACTGCTGATTTACTGCCTGCCAATAAATTGTCTGCTCTATCCTTCATAGTATTTTTTGACACGTGTTTCCCATCCTCCAAACGTTCCTTTAAATATTTATCTTCAATTTTGATCACAGGACCTTGACGTTCACGAGCACCCATCACATACGACTTTGCATCAAAAATATAATTGGTATCTTCCATTTTAACGTAAGTCTTTTAATACATATATACGATGTTCAATGAAAATAAAATATGGCACTCTGTAAAAGCAAGACGTGATTTTCATCGCAAACAACGGAATTCACAAACGAGGAAACGACGACGTTTGCAAAATGAGGTGTGTGAAAAACGTTTTTTTGAAAGCAGACCATTCTTTCGAAAATCTAAATTCCAAACTGTTCGACATGACCAATACCGATATGAAAGACTTGTAAAATGGTATGGCGAAGGCGAAAAAGCCAAAGCACTATACCACAAAGAGGTTCATCCGAAGAGCAACAAGTTCTGGTGGGAGGACCAATTCAAACACGAAAAATATATCACGGCTAAAGGACGTGCATTTTTTCGAGATAAGCGAGAAGCCGAGGAAAGGCAGCTTCGCGACAACTTCAAGGTTTTTTTAGATACTGTACCTCAAAAACAGCACAAACGGTTGAAAGACTGGCTTGACGATTGCGACATTCACGGCGAGTACAAGGGTTTATTTGAAGATGAGGACGGTATCGATGAAGATGCGTTTTTGTTTGAAGAAGATGCCTACAGTAATGTTGATTGGCCTGAGGTATTACCAGTACCAATTATCAATACACTTTTTTTCCTATTAAAATCATGGCCAAAAAATACTATACCTATTTTGACACGTGCCGAAAAAAATGTTGAAGTAGAAGAAGTACAAATGTTGGAGGATACAGTAATAAACGAAGAAACTGAAGAACAGAATTTTGACTCTGACGAGTTTGATTCCGATTGTGAATTTACTGCAGGGTTTTAGTGTATGTATTACAATTATTTTTTCCGTTTTATTTGCCTTTGTCATATTGCTTTACCAATTATAATTTGTTTGTTACAGTGGTATGAATTCGTTACAAAAAGAGTACGATTATGGAAGGAAATGGCCTTTGTCTAAAATGGAAGCGAACGGGTGGAAGTTGGTGTCTGTAGTGAAAGAGCATCGAGATGAACCACATGAATATGCGACTGAAGGGAAATGGGAAGAGTTTATGAAAAACGGGCAAAAGATAAAATATTTTAAAGCAACCGAGACTAGTGTTATAAGAGAAGATATAGTTTACAATTGGTCCAAAGGCAACCGTTACTGTTCTCATGTAAAATCATTTAATCCAATAATAATGTTAGATTAAAGATTTATTTCCAACTAAATTTATAATGTAAGCACCGCTACGTCGCTTCATTTGAAGTAACTCGTCTACTTGTTGTAATTTGTATGGAATGTTGGAAATGCGAAACTCTTTTCCAATTAAATTTGTAATAACCATTTCGTGTGCAAGGCGTTGTTTACCAATACTATCCATGCATGTCTTCCAACGTCCAAGCTTATCGACAATATGTGTTTTGTCTGGAAAGGCATGGTTACGTAAATAAGTAACACTGAATGACTGTTTTGTTTCGTTTGGTAAGAAAAGAACACAATCGTTCCATAATGCTTTTTTTCGTGCATCCATGTTTTCAGTGTGTGTTTTGATTGCCTTTAAAAAACTTGATGTTTTATATTCTTTCTCTAATTTTGGTACCTCTGTTTGTTTATCTAAAAATGCATCATGTAAATCTACCTCTTCTTCTTCTTCGTCACTAAAACTGTCAATTTTAACACGATCCATTTCTAAAGTTGGCGGGGCTACCGCAATGTTTTCCTCTTCTATGTGCAAACGTTTTAACTGAGAGTTACCAGAATATGTCCCAATTTTCAGTTTACGTTCTTGTTTTTCAACAAAGTTTTGCTTTTCTAAATACTTTAAGAAGCTTGGCATTGGTCGCATAAAAACTTCACCTTCCCCCGTATTTTCTTCGTTTTTCAAATTCTCATAGTCTTTAGAGTACTTTTGCCAAGCTAAAATTGATTTTTCATTTACCTTTATACCAGTTTCTTCTAATGGTGTGACATCTGCACAACTACTAAGATGTCGTTCGTCAAATTGTTTTATCTTAGCAAGCATTTTATATGGGCGTAATTATAATATATACGGTTTCTTTTATTGTGTTATTCAACTATAGGGTCGATGATAAAAATAAAAACCTATATATTACGGGAGTGTCATCTAATAATAAAAACATGAGCACATTAAAGCAAGAAACAAATCATATCGCAAAAACCGAGCAAAACATTGAATGTCCTTCTACTTCCATGACAACAACTGCACCGTTGCCTGAACCAGAACTTTCTGGTGAACAACAGAACGACAACAAGACTTACTCGCGCCGTATTTTGCTACATACTGAATGTAATGCACAAGATCTTGCCGCTGGTAAATTTTTAAAGGTAACAGACGCTGAGCGTATTTTTCGTCCAGATTTTGCCGTAGCCTCTGAGGGAGAACAAAAAGAATTACAAAATTGTGATTTGACTAGAGGCATTGTGTCACGAGTGGAAATCATGAGCGTATACAGTAATTGCGACAAACCTATTGTTATGGGTTTAAAACTTTTTCAACGCCCAGACTCTACTCAAGCAGCAAGTACCAATGACCTTAAAATTAGCAACACTGCCGGTTGGCTTTACTCGTGTGCAGAAAACAAGTTGGGAGAACATGCTAGTCACGGTCGAGCAGGTGTTACTAATATCTTTAGCATTATGCCATTTGAGCGTACTCGTGTATCAGGTGAAACAGGGCAAGTTGTATACAGTCCATCAAACTTGATAGGCAACCGCTACATCTCCCAATATGGCTCCTACAACTGGCGCTCCTTGTGGGACGGAATTGTCCAATTTCCCAATGAAGATTTCTATTACCTAGATCGTAACCATATAGTAGTAAGTATAGTTAAGAGGAATTGGGAACTTCTCGGAATACCTTTGGATCAAGAAATGCCACGTGAGGGACGCTACTACCGCATAGACTCTAAGGTTTGTGATAGGGTTATATCCGAGTTATATGACAACGTTATATCGAAGATACCTTTCACTAAGTGGGACAACATGGGCGCTGTGTTCTCCTCCGATCATATTGACGAAACCAGTGACAAAGATTACAATATTAGTGTAGAGTTGAGAGTATCTTTTAGTTACCCTGGATTAAACGATTTACAACAATAGGTAAACAATTTTTAAAAAATTACTTAGTTACTAACATATTTTAATGTATTTAAACGTATATCTCTTGCAACTATATTTTTATTTAGCTCCTCAAAACAAGCGCTTAATTCCGGATGCTGCACTGGGTTTGAGTATGCAGCGCTCAAAATAACGACTGAAAACAATAAATAGATAATAATTGGATACAACACTAATGTCATGGTTACTCCATAAGCATTGAAAAACTTTATTGGTACAGCTGCAAAATATAAAAATAGTAACAAACGCAAGTGATATTTGAAACAACCTGGTTCTTTACGAAAATACTCTTCGTCCAATGCTTCGCAACTAGCCACAAGTCGCGAGCCTAGGACCTGAAGTTTTCGATACTCTGGAGAACCATTGTCATTCAATCCTATCAACTGTAAATGTAATTTGGTAACCGCATCGCGGTTCCCGATGCAAAGGTCCACGCGACGACGTGTATTAAGACGTTTGTTTAAACAACAAATAATATTTAGAATATGCATCGTTTTTGACTTGTCGGCATCAAAGAAAAAATTGCGGACTTGATTTCGCAAATTTGATATGCTTGTTAATAGATAACGATAATTTGTTTTGCGTTTTGATACAACTATTATTTCATGTGTAATTAACATAAAATTATTGGCTTTTGACATTAATGAAATCCACGCTTGCCGATTTTCACGAACAAGGTTGATATAAAGAAAACCAATAATTAAATCTAAGGAATGTAGTGCAGTTAAATCTAAATCACCAGGATCATATAGATCGTCTAGCACCAAAATCCAAAGCCATGCAATTGAAACGCTGCATATACCAACAAAAATAATCAAGGTTAATAACTCCATTAAAGAGGAAAGTCCACATTCATGAAATGCCATGACGTGTATATAAGAAACATTATGATTTATATATACAATAAAATGGATATAGGTTATGACAAACATGTTGGTATTTCTACTATGATTGAATATTTAAGAGAAACAGATCAAATGCAACACGCTGAAAAAATAAGATCAACAACATTAAAAAAATATATCAAAAACAATACTCTCGAAAGCTCTATTAATATGGGGTTTACTCCACTTGATTGTGTATGTGAAAATATATCGTGGGAACAATTACGTAGAAAATTTTCAGTTGAATCAATCTTAAAATTTGGTATGACATTTGACATTGCTACTAAAATAGGACTTCAGCCCGAACACTTTGGTGGCGATGAAGGTTACACTATTATTGAAAAGATGAAAGCTACAAAACAAGAAATACATGATTTTATAGATCATATATCAAAATTGAAAAAGACAAATTGGTCACCTGCTATTGCAAAAGAAGCCGGTTTTACATTTCAAAAAGTTATTGACATCGGCGGCAATGCTTCCACGTTACAATCCATGAAAAGTTGGACTATTAAAAATATAGTACTAGAATTTCAACCACAGCCAGAAGAATGGTTAAAAGCAGAATTTACCAGTGATTGCACAAAGGATGAAGCATGGGATTCAAAGCAGTACAGACAATTTATTGCAAAAGAAACTGCACAACTATCACCTGATGACTTAGAGGAAGTAAAAATAAACCCTGTGTCAAAAGACTATATTTTAAAATTTGACGCAAATAAAATACTAAGTCAACGTTTTTAAATGTCTAGTATACGAATAGAAGAACCACCGCTTTTTGAAACACCTAAACCTGAATTACCAAAAAGCACAGAAAACGATTACATAGAAATACTTTTAATTTTTTGCATCGTCGTAACAACTTTACGGTACTTTAAACAATATTTATATAATAGTAGCAATAAGAAAAATAAATGAGTGATATTATCGTTAGCAAACCAAAAGTTTTATACGAACATGTATTAGAGTTAAGGAATGTATGTTACAGAACACAAGAGCCGAGCCAAGACGCAATGACGGAAGATAATTTTATATTAATGTCTGCTATATTATTAAAACAACTCTTAGAAAGTTTGCATATAAAAGTAGAAGTGATAAAAGACGCAACAATATTACAAAATATACATCTTCATGTTGCCTGCTTTGAGAAACATATTCTAGGTACAACGGTTATGCAAGATCAAAAAGATCCAACACTGGAAGATTTGATTAAGAATGTAGAATCATTAAAACTACGTATGCAACGTAAAGACACATACTGTCTTATACTGTAAATAATGTTAACTCTCTATCTGCATGTTGTAAATCTAAATAAGTAATTTTTCGCATATCCTTTGCTTCTCTTTTTGATATTTTGTCTTGTAGCATGACATAGGTGTTTAAGGACCAACTTAAGATAGACTTTAAATATTCGGCCTTTTCTGTTGTATACCCCTTTTTCTGTGCTCGATCTTTATTTAGTTTTAACAAATCATACCATTCATCATAGGCAGTGCGTGTATTCTTTAACTTATTTAATTCTAATGTGCCATTCATTTGCTTACATATCCATTTTGTGATTTTTTTGTCGTAATTAATTTGCTTATCTACATCCGTAAAATTTACTCTTTTCTCCTTATCCTAATCGTTTTTTGCATAAAAATAGTATCGCAAGGTGTCATCATTTGTTCTATTATCCCATACTTCGTATGTAGCAGGAACATAGCCCCTGTTTGACAACGACTTTTTTTCTATTTTAACGTATACCTGCTCGTCGTTTATATTATCAAAGTTAATCATATTTTCACCATTTACTATGGTAAGTTGGTACACTATTTTACCATTTCTAACTTGTGTTATTAAATCACTTAGTGTATATTCCTCTGTTAATACCGAAAGTATGGGTTGACCATTCATAACTGGAAATGTACCTTTTGGTGTTCTTAATTCAAATAATGCTTTTGTCATCATAAAGGTAAAAGGAAATAACTCCCAAGGTTCCATAGCTAACATTTGCACGGTCAAATTTCCTGTATTTTCCAAATCTTGATTTCCATATTGTGGAACACCCTTTTCTACAAAACTTGGTGGAATCTTTGAAATTTGCATCAACATGGAAATACTATTCACCTGTCTCATTTTGTTGTTCCCTAAAAAAAATGCATACCCATCTGAATCACTCCATTCTTTGAACAAATTTGTTCGTGTACTCATTTTTCACGCTAATATAAATTTTTATAAATGTCTCTTTGAACCTTATATAATACAATGTCAGAAAATAATATTAATCTTCGAGTACCAAAATCACCAGATGAAAAAGAGTCTGCATATAACAACTCATTCAATATTGTGAACATTCTATGTATTGTAGGGTACCTAGGCTACAATTTTAGTATTGAATGGCAAAACTGGGAAAAATTGTCGAAACGTTCATACAACAACTCATGGAAAGTAAGTGTAAGTGACGAAATAGAAAGCCAAGTGCTTCGTCTTGAAGAAGTATGTAAACAGATTGACAATTTATTACATATTTTTGTTATATGTTTGGTTGGAACCATGATGTGGAGTTTGGTCCGCTTTGTATGTAGACAGTGGTTGATTTTTGAACAATCAATGAATTCGAACGGTAATTGTCAATGGTTTCTAAGCTTGATTCTCCTTGCTGTGTTGAATCAGCTACAAACTGGACTGACACTATTTGGTATATTGCTAATCTTGCCAACCAGCTTCTTTACATGCTACACTGTGTTGTCAAGATACCTTTGCACCATTGCAATCAGTTGTTTTGTTGCTTGGTTTATTTTAAGTTTGATCATCTCCATCATCTCAAAACCAATTCTAAATTATCGTATACCATATCAAGAACTTGGTAGCGTTGGTAAAAATGTGGAGATAGATGTAAAACGAAAATCATACAAAGATAACAAATACGATGAGCAGGAGGTATCCCTGAATGATCAACATGATACAGTCTAAAATAATCCTATATTTAAAACCCATAGAATATACAACAATGCCTTTAATAACTCGATTAGTTAGTCTCATATCTTTTGCTTCTATCACCGCTTGCTACCTAGCTTCCTATCCATGGCAAGGGGCGCTGTACGACATCAACAGCGTCACCAATTATCGCATCCCATTGCCAGCTAGTGGTGCTTGCAACCTCAAAAGCAATGCCAACATGTCGCTACAGCTTGCTTATGTCAGCGGAGCATCCGCACTTGCGCTAACACTCTTTATGGTTGTCTACAACATCGCACCGCGCGGAACAAATATTACGTGGCCAGCATCTACACTATGGTTGGTGTCCATACTAATTTTCTTACTGCAACTGGTTTTATTTATTTGCATTACCGCAAGGGTATCGGTATGGTTTTTGTCGTGTCAAAACCCAAGTAAAACGACCGGATCTTGTCCTACTACTAACTTTAATTTACTGGTCACAACAATAAAAGACAAGGAAATGTGTTATTTCTCTGGAAACGACCTGACACTCTTTAATCAAAACAACGACCTCTTTTTCCGATGTCAAGAAAGCAATGCCCTCGTAGACTACAACAACAAGTTTGTTCGATGGGATGTCCCAGGATATTACACAGCGGCGTCGCTATGCACACGGAACGAAACGTCAAGCCTTGGACAAGACTTAAGCTGGTGCTTTTACTGGGGATGCAGTCATGTCTGCAACCCTGAAGCATATAGAATGAACTGGCGTTTCTTTGCACTAGACATTATACAGTTACTGTTTCTCATTTTTGCGTACACGTTTGTCATGTCAGACTTTTATTTCATCAAAGAAATCAAAAAGGAGTAATCATAAGTCAAATACAGACCGAGGACTATGACGCTTCATCAAATATTGTTGGAACAATGCAGAACTTTCCGGGACAAGCAACGTACCGTGGAATTGTACTTTTTTACGAATAAATTTATTCAACAAATACACATCTTCATGGCGAACCCACTTACTATGGTGTTGCAAGGGTCCAAAACCAACCCGAAAATCATAGGAACATATGTTTTCAGCAGACAAAAAGTAAATGCGTCGTCCATCCAATACCCAAGCATCCATCAACTGTCCAATTGGACTAATTTCTTTGCGATCGTAAATACCAGATAATTTAGCAACAGCCATTAATGTTGTCGCGTGAGGCAACTTAATGTAACATGGTCGCTGCACTTGTACGTATCTACACAACGTTTCTGACAATATGTTCAAATATTTTTTTATTGGAAGTGTAATGTAAAAACGATCTCCTTTTTTTAAGCAACGAAACGACATTGGACTGACAATCAAATGATTTTCTTCATAGCGAAATTGAAAGTCTTTCAACTCATCCGGACCGAAGCATATCTCGGAGCCATGTAAAGTGTTAAACATGTAGTATGTATAGCTACATGTTTTGAAGATATTTTGTAGCTGCACGTGTAACACACGGCCTTGTATATTTGAGCAACACGGGCAATTATTCAAAGAAGAGTCTTCCGTCAATTGAAACTTGCAAAATATCTCCTTGACGTCTGAAGGGCATAATACTTTCATTAATTTTAAACATTCGTCTACTTCTACGTCTTTGTTCTTTAGACTAAGAAAAGAATGTGTTTTATTACTTACGTATGATATTAAACGCAAAAAGAATTTTGTTTTATCACGATCAATACCAATTTCTTGATAGCGCTCCCTTACTTTCTTTGTAAAATAGATATCTGCTTCGCAATCATTTTCACAATTGTCATGACAAGGCACAAAAGGATACATAGTGCTATCTAATTCAAGGGACTTGCTCATGTTGAAGAACCTTGACAAGTAAGACCACATGCTTTATTTCAAGTCCTTTAATAAGTCGTTTTAGCAAATTATCACATAAGAAAAAGATACTAATGTCAAGTCTTGTAGTTGGACCAGCACCACCAAAACAAAAAGAGGAAAAAGCTCTGTTGAAAAAGGGTGATGTGCCAGAGTATAAAAATCCAGAGTTGGTCGAGTTTGAAACGGAAGTTTTGTACGAACGCATTGAGGAGCTAGAGACGGAACTACAACAATATAAATATATGATAGAGAGAATTAAACATGCAATATTAGGTGAAGGAAAAGGAGATGTGAGAGTAATTATTCAAAACATTTTAAAACAACAAAATCTTAAACGTAACATAGAAGTAGTTGATTAATTTTTAAAAACATGGTTGTCCACCTAATACTATATCAAATGGTTCTCCAGGCCTTGCATAGCTAAGTGCTTTACCAATAATGAAACGCTTTCTTTGCTGGTCAATAGCCATGACTGCTTTGAACCCTGCTGCCCCTCTTGCAGCGTTTGTATATCCAGAAATATCAGCTTCAAAGTTACCAGTTGTAGGGTCTTGCAAAGATTGCAATGCACTAGGTACAATGTTACGGTTTCTTAATGCGGCTTGCACGTCTGCCCCCAAAGTACCAATTGCTTTTAAAATCTCATCTGCAACTTTGTAAGAAGAGCTAACTTTGTAGGGAACGGTTGCAAACAATAATTTGTCCAATGGAATACCCTCTGCCTTTTTGTAACGATTGAATGGATCGTCATCCCATTTCAGCTGGTCTGGGATATCAACGGTGATCCAGTCTCCCGGGCGAATCTCATCTCGGCCGGTATTTGTGATTGTGTTCATGCCTCCAAAGGTCGCCACAAACCCCTGCGACATGTCTTGGTATGAGTTTGATTTGGAATCAAAACCAGTCACTGCAACTCCGACGTATGTCAAATTATCAAGGATCATAAAACGTGCAAGTTTTCTAGCAGCTTTTGCTGTCTCCGTGGTTGTGGACATCAATGCTTCTTGAAGCTTTGCTGGGAGCCCAGCGCCTAAACAATTCGCAAAGGAAAAACAATGTAATTGGCCATCGCGATAATGTTTTGCTTGCTCTTTTGCCATCAAAATTTCACCTTCCATAACATTGTAACTTTCTTCATGAATTGGAGCTGCATAAAGGCCTTCCGTTGAACCACGCGAATTTCTTGCTTGCGACTTTTGCCTCATATCATATTGCACATTATAGTCATATGAAGTGATTCTTGCAATCATTTTCACGCGCTTACGACGCTTGCGCGGAGGTTGGGTAGAGGAGTACTGTGATTTACTAGACATGATTTTTTAATACTATTAGATTAAATTAGTTACTTAGAGGTTATATACTTAAATTTTTGATCTAAAATATTTTTACACTCCTGTATGCATAGCAATTTCAAGCATTGGCAAAGAAGCCAACTGTGTATGTTCACGGGAAGCACGTTTTTGATAATGTTCGTCTGGTTTTTTTGAAACAGCGTTTAACACTTTACCAACGTACATGTGTTGTTGTGGGTTTCCATCTTCATCAATATTTTGTGGTCTGCGGCTGGCGGTCAAGCTGCGACGCGAGCATGATATCTGCCAAATCGTGTTGGTGTTGTCACATGCTGGAAAGATTGGCATGACCGTACCATCTGGTTGCATAAAATGCTTGTTTGCGTCAAGCACTTCCTTTTTCAATGTCAAATACAATTCATCGCCTTTCATCACACGATCTCTTGCTTCTGATCTTGAATATTTAGATCCGATACGTGTCGTCCACGAATTGAAAACGCGGCAACGGCCACGAACCGTCAAGTTAAATAGTTTTTGATACCTTGATTTCATGTCCATATCTGTCATCACAATACCGATAAACGCCCATTTTTTATTAAAATCATCAATAAAACTTTGGTCTTTTGCTGCTCCTGTCAATGAATCGTCTGCTGACGGTATTAAAGCATCGTTCAAAGCATACTTTTTAACAAAACTTTTGACGAATTGAGTATCACAAGATCCTAATGTCAAGTAAAAATTAATTACTGGCACACTTGCAAGAATATTGTGTGTTACATGACGGCCGGTCAGCGTACCGCCCGGTGTATTGCCATTTTTTTTTTCGCGCTTTTGACGACAAATGAACATTGGCATACCTTCAGTATACTGTTGTTGCCAATTTTGTGCAAATGCACCGCAAAAGAACGGGTAATTTGCAGTCGAGTTCACGGCTGGGTGAAATACCGATGTCTGGTGGCTAGCATTGTAAGGTGGCCCTAAGCTACTTCCTTCACTGTGGCTTGCATGGTTTTGCAAAACAGGAAAATCAGAAAAACCAGCGGATGGTCGTGGATTACTAAGTTCAGAAACAGATGTCATAATTACTTATTTTATGAGTACCCTACTATTATAGTCACTTTTAGAAACTTGAAAACTCTTGTGGTTTTGAGACAGAACCAGTGTTGTTGTTCTCACTCAAGAACTGTGACGTGTAGTAACGAATCAAATCAAGTTTTGTTTTCGACAAACAGTTCCACTGCTTCATATATCCCATATTTATTTTTTTCGCACCGTTTGTTGCATTTTCGGTCACAATACCATTTTTTTTCAAAAACTCTTGTGCATCGTTTAGAAACTGAATGTCTTGTTTTAACATGCGTTTTGGATTCATATCGTGAAACAAAAAATGTTTTTGAAAGTCGGATGCCATTAAATAGGGCATTTGTTGGTCTGGGCTATGTCTCTGACTTGGTGCTCTTATGGTTTCTTGGTAATACTTTGCCATCACTTGAAAAATAGCTGCATCACTTGCTTTGCCGATTAAATCATTGTCAAGTTTTCGTAATTCATCAATCAACGACGTGCCATTGTCGCCTAAGTTGCTTTTTGTACACAGTACACAATCTGATATTTCAAACGGTTCTTGGAATATATTTTCATTTATTTGTATGCATCGATCGCTTTCAAAATTTAACTCTTGGTACGCTTCGTCGTTGTACTCCATTTCTTTTAATTCATTGTATCTATATATAGTGTATTCATTAAGCTATTAACGAACATGTTTCCCAACATTGATCGGCATGCAGAGTACATCGCTTATGTGAAAGAACTGTACTTAAAAAATTTAAAAAACTCAAATCCTATTGATGAGAATGACAAAGAAGAAATAAAAGTTATTTCCAAGCACCTTGCCATGCACTTTACCAAGCTACGCAACATTAACGATGACGATTATTTTGAATGGAACCATGGGATGTGTCTTGGTTTAGCTTACTTTGGTTATCTACAACGGGTGTCGGTAGAACCAAACGAAATATTTTGTCGAGAGAAAGCACTCATGACAAAGCACGATACCTTAGCAGATGTCATTTTCTTGATGCACCATATAGACAAAAAATGGTCAAATTTTAAATTGACAGATCTATATAACGTTCAAAAGTACATCAACTTTGTGCACTCAAAAATAAGTTTTTTTGCTTTAAATGCTGACTCATTAAAAAAAATGAATCGCTGGAATTTAATCAAAAGTTTAAACGATCGCTATTTTACATTGTCTACTAACGGTATTATGTACGTTGTATGCCGCGCTGCCTATCATCAACGGAACTTGCAAGTTGCAAAGGTCATGCAACCAATGCTGCAATCTCGGCCAACTTTAGAAGAGCGAGATGTAAAGAATCTTTACAATTGGGCAAAAGAACAAGACACCTACTTTTCGATTCGCAAGTTTCGGATGCGTATGATAAATATCCTGTGGACTTTCTTCAACGACGAACCTAGCCGGTGCTACTATACGTACATTAGGAGCGGAGAAGTGCCAACGATCCTATCGCATGTCACAGCATCCTACCCTAGCCAGTGGATCAGTTCCATACAACACGAACTACTATACCATAAGGCACCAGAACTACTTGAACATCGCAATCCACTTGTGCAAGACGCCGTGCTCATTGCATTGTTTGAGGCACATTTTAAGACGCATTACAACCTAGCATGGAGTCGTTACTGCATGTGCATGGAAGATACCATTTTGGAGGTTTATGAAAAATTGTTGACAGTAGAACATCCTATGATTTTAAAAGTATGGGGACAATTTTACGTTCTCTGGAACAAACAACTGTTTCCATGTAAGCGATTTCAAGAAGCAATGGTTTACTGGTTTCAGTTGTTGCGAGACCACCGGCAGAGCACACTTTTTAAAAATATAAACTGTAGCAACACAATTAATAGGGTACTACCACCAGTAGCCGAGCCACGAGCGGTGCAAGAAGGTATTTTTGAAGTATACTTATAGTGTAACTATTAAAATTTTAATTTAATTTTTATTAATGTTAAGTCTATAGGATCTTCTGCTGTAGCACCTAAGTTTCCATCTCCTTGTTTCCTCTTCTTTGTTTTTTTACTACGTTTTTTTGTATTGCCTTCTTTACTACGTTTTTTGTTAAGAACACTTTTGTTGTTTTTCAACTTGTTTAAAACTTCAAGTCGCAATTGATGTCTATTGAATGAGGTTTTAAAGTTATTTGTTTCGACTTGTTGTTCATCAATACCTTCCTCATCAATTATCTTTTTGATTTCTTTAGTTAATTTCTTCGACTCTACTAGGTTACCAGAAACTAACTTTATTAACTTATTATTTAATTTTCCTTTGTCTTCATAACATGTATCCAGTGCATCCTTTATTTTTTTATTATTATTCTTATAATGTTGTTTATCCATAATAACAAAATATAAATTTAGAACGTTTTTATCATAATTTAAACCAAGGTTATGACGAATTATGATACTCCAGTTGCCAGGACCTTTGCTTGTATTTCTTTGAAAAATAAGCATTTCTTTCACGACTTTTGAACTATCCGTAAAAATTAATCGTATGCCTACAAAAACATTAGCGTCCTTTTCAGGAGTAACTTTCTCTGCATCGTTTAAATTTACATACTGGTTTGGTTGAGTAAAACATTTTATTAGTTCAAAATATAATTTTTTGTCTTTGTCTGAATTTTGTTCAGAACGATAATGATATTCAAAAACTTCAACTAATGCTTCAAAAAATTCTTTTCCGGATACGTTTTTTTTAGTTTTTGTTTCTAAGTCATAATATAATTCTCCTTTAATAAATCGTTTGATAGTTATTTGCGGTAAATCAAGTTCAGTGTCTTCGCCTTTAAAATCTAAGTACTTTCGATCGGATGCATTTATGTTATTGTTATTGTCGGAAGATTCAAGCTTAACACCGTACTGCTGTTTCATCAGTTGTTGACGAATAATATTAGGTATCATTTTTCCTGTTCCTTTTTGTTCTGTAAATCCAAGTCGGTTATCATCAAAATGCCCTGTAACCCAATCAATAACTATCCATTTTTTTTCAGTATTCAAGAGATAACTTACTCTATTTTTCTCTCCTTCATTTAACAAAGACCACAACTCGATTGCATCAATTTCCTCTTGTTCCTCCACAGATACATCTCCTCTTATACTTAGCAATACATTTAAATCGCGAAAATTATTTTGGAATACTAAACTTTGCTGGTCCTCCGGAAGTTGGTCTTGTCTTGGTATTGTTGTAGTGGTTGTCGTTGAAGTTATAGACGTCATCTTTGTACATACATAACATCATATATATACATTGATGATAATATCCGATGCAAAATCAACCTTTCAGTCTATTCATATATAAGTGTTTTTGTGCATTGAACACACCATGTCATCCTCAGAGGACGAAGAAGTCCAAAGCGACGAGAAACCTTTTAACACACAGGAAAAAAGCGACGCCACGATCGAAGCTTGGGATTACCTTCTAGACGATCCTTATTGTGAGTATCATGGATTGGATAAAGTTAGTGCTATTGATATTTTAGTAGAGTATGATAAACAAACTGTACCAAAAGGTTACTACACAATTGATGAATATGACGCTTTTTATAATATTGCTTGTAGATTGTATGAATACAGTAAATTAAAATTACATTTTAAAACACTTTTGAACACGATTGTTTCGCTTCATGAATACTATTATCCGGTTTATCCGTATTTACATGAACGACGATTCCATTTTTTTGATGATAAATTTATTGAACGGCATTTTCAAACATAAGCGTTGATAGATAGCAATAATCATATATAAAGTTACGCATTGCTTCATCAACACAATCAAGTATATCGTATTCTTCAAAATTTGTAAAAAAATGTATCATAATATATTTTTCATACATTGCTAAACGGACATAAGAGATCCACTTCAATTTTAGCTCTTTTCCAACTAAACATAAATAATCATGATCAAAATCTATCTCATGACAATTTGCAAATAAATCTTTTATAATAGCTTCGTCTTTTTTTTCTACTCCAATGTCTTCAATTCGCCATCGTTGAAAAAACAAACTATAATTTTTTTTGTATAATGCCTTATTTATTTTTAGACCATTGTATAAGTATTTTATACCAGCATCTGTTACGATACATGATCCCTTCATACCTAGTTCATTAAAAATTACCTTTAAAAATTCATTTTCTTCATCGATACTTTCTGTCTCAAAATTCTCTGAGTAGCTATCGTCGTCGTTACTATTTGTACCAAAAAGAAGTCGTGTAGGCGTAAATGTGCTTGTACCACTATTACTGTTAGGATCTTTCGGTGCTTTTTTGTCTGTAGGTGGTGCCTGTGCCAGGTTCTTTTTTTTAACGATTTTTTTTTTACTTGGTGAACTAACAGTAGTAGTAGTATTATTATCTTTATCATCTTTGGCTTCCACACCAGCAGGTTCAAAATCATCTGAATAATCCGAAAACGAATTGATAACAGAAACAGGTACAGATACGATTTGTTTTGTTGTCGTGTTAATTGTCTTATTTTTTTGTTGTACCTCTTTTATTTTCTCTTTATCTTCTTTTTGCAATTGATTTTCTGTTACAATAAAAGGCTTTGTCTCTTTTGCAAATGTCACAATATATTGATTACCATTTTTAATAATTTTGTTTATTTGTCTATCTCCAAAAACGGACCTTGGTGCTCTTGATTCCGAATGTTTTTCTTTCGGTTGTTTCATTGGTGTTGATGCTTGTTGATTTTTAATTGGTAGAGGATCATTTTTTTCAACTAGTTTCTCTAGAAGTTGCACTATGTCTTTTGTTTCTTTTTTTATTTCTGCTTTTTCATCTTGTACCTCTTTCTTTATACTTGCCAGTTCTAAATTTAACCCGGTAATTTCTTGTTTAAAAGTCGATCCTACTTTGTTTAGCTGTTTCTCAACATTACTATTCATTTTTTCAACTGCTCTAACAACATCTTGATTACCTGAAAGAGACACATTTCGTACTTGTTGTACTAAAGTATTTATTTCTGCATCCTCTACATTATGTAAGCACGGAATGGTACCATCGTCCACGGTGTTGTTTTGCAAGAAAAAATTACAAATTGTTACTAATCGCATGTAAGAAATTCGATTAAATATAATGTCATTGTGTTGCAAGTATTTTTTTTTTAAACTACTGGTGATTGGAAGCACAGTATTTTCTTGATATAAGTAGAAATCTTCATTTGGATTCATGAAAACTTTATGTATTACATTCATCAAACTATCTCCATATTTATTTTTGTCTAACTGTTTTTTATTTGTAATTTTCTTTGGTATGCTACCATTTCCGACAATTTTATTTTTTATTATATTGCTGAGAAACGCGAGTTTGTAAGAATCAGAAAGTGTAGTCATTTCATGTAATGCAATCGTTAAAAAACTTATATAGAGAAAATCGTTCGTGTTACTACGTGGTGCATCTCTTTATAACAATATTTCTTGTCCCACTAGGATTCAACTACGTTACTCGGGCATATAATGGTCGCTGTTTCAATCCGTTTCTTAGTATCACCGTCTTACTGTATTGGATTATTTTTTTAGAACTTACTTTAGAAGGATATTTTGTGCTTCGAGACTTGATGATTGTGATATTTGCATTTTACTATGTCTTCCATTTTCTATATATGTGTTGTTTCATAGAAGAAAGTTTTGACGCACAAAGTAAAAAATGCGAGGATCCAGTCGAACAAAAGATCAAGGAAGTAGCAGCAAAACGCAAAAGTCGCCTAGTGTTTCGAGTGTGAAACCAAATTTAACAATACAAAACGTCGTGTCTACGTTTTTTCTTGGTCGTAAAAAATTAAATTTAAAAACCATTTGCAGCCGTGCAAGGTACCTCGAATTTAATCCGCACAAATTTGCAGCCGCCACGCTCCGATTAAAAAATCCTAGATGTACAAGCTTAATCTTTGGATCCGGCAACATGGTTTGCACTGGTGGAAAGAGCGAATCAGATTCAAGATTTGCTTGTCGTCAATGTGTAAATATATTACAACGCTCTGGTCTGAAAGTAGGATTCTGTAATTACAAAGTACAAAACATTGTTGGTAGCACCGCCTTGACGAAACCGATTGATTTAATTCAATTGCAAAAAGACTTTGGCCCTTACACATCATATGAACCAGAACTATTTCCTGGCCTTGTATTCCGACTACGTAAACCAAAAATTGTGTTTTTGTTATTCCGAAGCGGACGTCTTGTTGTGACAGGGGCAAAGACAGAAGAGCAGATACACAAGTTTTGGGATGGGTTTTATCACGTTGTATTAAAAAAATATTTGGATGAAAATGATGATCTAAGGTGCTCATCGGAATATAGGATTCGAAATAGCAATAGAGATTACAACACAACTTTTTTTTATGACGCCCTTCAATAACTTCAATCGTATATCGAGTATACAATATTTGGATCTAACTCTAATAATTTTTTATTTTTTTCTACAACAGTAACATCTCCACGTTTAATATTGTTTGCACCTATTTGAACTAAAAAGTCTCCTACCGTTGCGTCCTTGTCCATCACCACACTCTTTTGCTCACCATTTTTTTCGTAAAATATTTCAGTAGTCATCTGTTTGTTGCCATCAAATCGGTGTTTTGCTCGGAGCATTGCTTCGTCCACAGCAAATCGCTGTACATAAAACTCACCAAGGCGATTGATACGCAAGCCTTTGTGCATAATATTAATATTTCCTTCTCTTAATTTCAAAATATCTGTGCTCAGCTGCTCGCAAAGCTCCACAGGCCAATCTTTTTCTTGTAAATTATCCGACGCCGTGAAGCAGGTTTGCAAAGCGCTGTGATCCATGCCGGTGCAACCATCGACAAACTTCGAAGCATAGCGTGGATTGCGGCGGCCATTGCTAAGATAGGGATATGGGCTTTTTCCACAACAGTCCCAACAACCCTCCGGATGCCAGCGCCCAGGACCATCACGATTTAGAGGCCCGGAGTGAAAGCGACAAGCATGGACTCCAATGTTGTCAATTTCGGCATATCGTATACCGCATGTTTTACAAAGACGTTTCCACTTAAGATAGGACATTTTAATTATCTACAATGATACCTATATAGATTTTTAACAAAAGCTAACATCCACTGGTAACATAATGGTCACATTCCGCATCTGATACAAGCACTGTCGAGCTTTGAAGTATTCCTCCAATATTTCCAGCAAGGCATGCTATAAGTTGACCAACGTCTGTGTACGATTCAACGCATGATAACATACTCGTAACTGTTTTCGTCACTTCTGCTTTTGTCTCAATCATGTTACGATTACTGTAATCTAAACATCTTACACAGGCACCAGTAGGCGCACATCGACACACTGCACTATCACTAATAGGACCACAATCATTACTATATGTGGCAGTCGGAGCTGTTGCACCGCTGTTGGCGCATTGACCTCCTGAAGTCGAACTCTCACTAGCGACTGAAGCGCATGCTCTGAAGTAATCTCCACCATTAAACTTTCCAACAGGACAATTTTCACAACCATTCATATTTGCAGAACGATATTTACCATTAGCACACATATTACACTTCAGACGATTGGCCGAGGCTACTGTGCCTTCACCACATGATTTACAAGAAGTTTTCCCTTCTTCGGGTTGTTCTTCTAAAGAAGAACACAATTTACAATTTGAGTTTTCGTCACTGTTGTATTTACCAGCGGCACAAGGTAAACAAAGATCAATAAAGTCGCTTCCACCACTTTTTGTTGCTTGATTACCAGCAGGACATGGACTACATTCTGATGAACCGGCGGTCGAAAAGCTTCCAGACACAGAGTCTTGACAATCCGAACAATCTGCTACTGCATCGTGCAAATCGGCTGTTGTTGCATCATCAGCCAAAAATGTTCCTGCTGGACATAACTTGCAATCATCTTCGTCTGTCAAGGTGGTCGCATCACTATATCGACCCTTATTACACACTTTACATGTTAATTTACCTTCTTCGTCTTGATACGTTCCTTCACCACAAGCAACACACGCGTCGCTAGAACTAGTGTATCCGGTACCAGACTTTCCTTTATATCCTGTTGAACATGCTATACAAACAGATGCACCGCTTCCAGAATAAAAACCAGATGCACAAGCTTGACATAAAAAGTTTGTTTCAGAAGAGCTGTATGTTCCTGCTTCGCAATTTTGACATTTGCTTTGTCCAGTACCACTTGTTGTTTCACCAGCATTACATGCAGTGCAAGTCGTATGGTATCCTAAAGAATTAGTGTAATATCCTTGTGCACAATTTTTACAAAATGCTTGGCCTTCCTGGTCCTGAAAACGACCTGCAGTGCATCTATCGCAGTTAGGGTCTGTTTCTCCTCCAGAAGATATAGATCCTCTCGGACATGGTTCCTCTTCCGTGGCGCCAGTGTTTTCTACAAAATATCCAGGACTCGCTGCTTGACAATTTGGACTTGTAGAAAATGGTCTGAAAAAGCCACTTTCGCAGTCAAGACATCGCTCAAACTTATGTTGATTCAACGCTGGTCCAAACTTTGTACTATCTGTAAATTTCCCTGCGTCACAATATTTACAAGAAGTTGTTCCTTCATCGTTTTGATATAAACCTTCAGAACATTGAAAACATTCTTTTAGTGTATCTCTTGCTGTTCCCGTTTGAGTTAAAGTTTGTCCTTCACTAGCACTACGTCCTTCAAGACAAAGTTTGCAGGATGCTTTTCCGAGTTGATCCTGAAAACGACCAACTTCACATTCTCTTTGATAGGATTGACCATCCTGACTTTGATAGTAACCTTTATCGGTTGCTTTGCAATTAAACGAACCAGTTTCATCCTGATAAAAACCAGCAAGACAAATTTTACAACTATCACCAATGGCAAAATCAGCATTTTGATATTGCCCTTGTGGACACTCAACACAGCCGTTGTTCTCAATCTTTGTTCCACGTCCACACCGTGCACACTCAAAATTCCCACCTTCGCATGCTTCTTGTATCGTTCTACCCCCTGTCAAATCAGGAAGGGATTTTGAACCATCCGAATTAATACAATTATAAAAATATCCTTCATCAGGATCACATTCTGACGCTTGATCTATCGCTCCCTCCAAAAACGTTGCCGTATCACTAATAGAGTTGGATTGGTCCGGACCACTTGTCCCGGTCCATGCACCGGTACCGACGCCAAACTTACCGCTATCAACTGTTTTACAGCTAAGTTGCCCACGCTCATTTTGATAAGATCCTCGGCCACAAGCTTTGCAAGATGCTTGGCCTTCTTCGTTCTGAAAACGACCAACTTCACAAATGGTACAACTTGGCATGTAGCCTTGCGCCGCTATTCGTTGCTTTGACGTGTAGCGACCAGCTTGGCAAGGTAAGCAAACGCCATCCGTAGTGATGTAATGACCAGGGAAACAAGTATCACAAGTATCCGCACCAACGTCGTACTGCACGGAGCCTAGGACGTAGGTCTTGTAATTGTCGTGCTTGTAACGACCTTCAACACATTGCACCTCATAATCGGAACCTTGTGGAGGATTTGGATGTTTGGTTCCACAGGAAATTTCGGAATATCCATTACCTGTTTTGTCGTAATCGTTAAACCAAACTCGGTTGCCATACGGCTGGTAGACGCAGCCACTAGGACTATGCTTTTGCATGCATTGCGTCAAGCAATTTCCCCATGCATACTGTTGCGTGTGACTGTGATGGCAAGTGCGAGAACTGTCTGAGCACTGCCAAATGGTATTTACAGTCCGATCGCTTACCTTGCCAAGGTAATTTTTTCCTTCTGTTTCTGCAAACTCTCTGCATTCTAATTCAGTTAATAAATGTACCGGATATCCAGATGTTTTCAAATAAAAACTTTCAACGTCATTCCACACATATGGTTCTGGGCAATCGTCGGACCGGACCAGCCCTGCAATCGCTGGCAACTCTTCCTGTACATTGGTTGCAAGTAGACGTGACTTTTGGGCAACCTTGACTTGGCATACGTGGTATCCACATGACACAACACTGTCTTTGTCATGATTAAAGTAAATATACGTGTCATCAGAATTACGATAACATCCGTAAGGATAGTAATGAAAAGAATAAGGTATAGCATTATCCTGATGCCAACCCCATTTACCAAGGGAAAGCCCAAATGCTTTGCATTCCTCGTAGCTAATGGATCTATCCGGTACTCCAAACGTCTTGTCTACAAAGTGAGGTTGCATGACGCTGACTATGCATGCGTGACCGTAATCATACCTGTGGTAACTGCCGCCATTAGATCGTGTACACGATGAAGAATCTGATTGTTCACAAAAACATCTACCTTCTTCTGGTTCTCCTATTTTTCTTATAATGAACCCATAGCTCGTAAATGTACCGTCCTCTGTCCATGCTTTACATTGTTGATAGCATCTTTCAATGCAATCGGTGCCGTCTCCTGTGCAAGGGTTATCACCATTG
>NYWG01000234.1 GCA_002684915.1 Verrucomicrobiales bacterium | reverse complement strand
GCTAATACCTCCGTGATTGAAAATTTTACAACATTGTCATCTTTCCAAAGATCATGCATTACTTTTGATAATCCTTTACGAGTGTGGCGAATAGTTTCCCACATATCGTTGTTTTCTAAAGTAACTTCGATCTTAAAATGTTTGATAGTCTTTTCCATAATATAAACTCCTCTTTCAAAAGAATGGCACTCTATGTCAGGATAAGGTGCCAATCTTATCCTGCCTCCGATACACCACGACTATAGGCCTATTCCTCTACCCTTCCCTCGGTAACGGGGTGGGGGCCAGTCATCTCAACTTCGCTATGTCATTTCTTTGTTCCTTTTCCATTTTATAGATCTATTATACCATAGTTTTTTTCAATTGTAAACAAAAAAATGCACTAAAAAATAGTGCATTTTCAATAGGTTACGTTTTTTTTGAAATTAAAATCTTCCTAGGAATCTTGCAATATGGTGTACAAAAGGTAGTAGAGACAAAGCCATGAGTAGATTAACACCAGTATGAGCCATTGCTATTCGAAGAGTATCTCCTTTTGGCATGCCATCAGATACTAAAAGACCGGCTAACCAAATGGTGCCGGTTGTTCCTAAGTTTGCTCCAAGGACTGCTGCAATAGCTGCTGGCAGAGGAATAGCTCCGGATGCCACCAAAGCAATAATCGCGGTTGTTGAAAGAGACGATGATTGCCAAAGCAATGTCATAATGATTCCACCAGCAAACATATAGAATATGTTACCAGTAAACCAAGCGAGGTGTTCCATGTTACCCATGGATTTCATTCCACCCGAGAATGTTTTTAGTCCGATATAGAAAATAACGAGTCCTACGAGCGTAGTGATGACGGGGTTTCCTAAATCCATTTTACTTACCTTTTTCCAGAGTCGATCCACGCGGATTCTCCTATAATTAAAGTTCCTAATAAGTTACTATTTAGGAACTTTAATGCTAATATAGTGTTACAGTTTTGTTAATAATTTACTTATTAAAGCGAAGAGTGTGTTGCTTACCGTTATGCATAAACGTTACAGTTGAATGAGAATAGATTGTTTGTCTCTGCTCTTCGTACCGTGTTTCAGTCTGGCAACGTGGTCCAGTTGATCCTTTGTTTCTCTCTGTGTTGAGCACACCACCGAGAAACGCACCGATAGCTCCACCATTTTCTTCACCCTTAATGTTATTACCAAGGGCTCCGCCAATGACGGCACCTTCAAGAAAGTTGGTAATGTCGGACTTGCCGTTACCACTACCTCCTGTATCCATACACACTTCAACCGTGTATGGCTTTTTGATAATCACTTCTTTATAGTGATCTTGTGTTGTTTCAGCTTTAGCTGGGCTTGCCAAGGCCATCAACGCGACTGACAACCCGAGGTACTTCAGACTTTGCATTGTTTAACTCCTGATTTAATTCTTCAATACGTTTATATGATTGTTGCAATTGACCTTGCAATTCTTTTACATTACCTTCTAAAAGTTCAATGTATCCGCTTTGATTTAATATCTCTCGCCGGTACATTTCGTTTTCCGATTCCATCTCTCTAGCATTTCCTCCTGTAGTTGATATGCTTCGGCTTCCCATGGCAACGCCATGTACTCATCGACTGTGCTGTAAAGGGACAAATATTCAACGCCATTCCAAACTTTAACAAAGCCTTTGTCTTTCATTTGACGTCGCTCGCTCTGCCGTACATGTACCATTTCATGAAAGACTGCGGTGATAAAATCTTCTTCGTCTAAACCTTTACCAATTTCTATACTGTGCTCGCCGTTGTCGATGTATTGATGATAGCCATGAACATCACCATCGAGTTTGCGTATGAAGAACTCAACGTCTAAATTTTTCTTACGAGGCATTAGATCAGATACTGCAAATTCAAATGCTTCTCTAACCAGATACTTTTCACGTTTAGTACCGCCTGTCACATTCAAATAAATCATTGCCATTCTCCATTTTATAGATCTATTATACCATATAGATCAAGGAAAGTAAACAACTTTATGCAGAAGAAACGTCCATCACTGGCATGCCAGATGCGTCATATCTAATTTTTTGAATTTCTTTGAGAGGCTTATAAACTTCTGCTCTGACATTATCACCATGTTTTACTTTAAACTTATCATGAGTGTGGTGCAAAACAAACTGGATGTCAGAAAACTCCTGCCACATGTTTGTCCAGATTGGTCTCCAGAATGTAGCGAGTCTATTATTATTAGTATTGCCTCTATCGGAGTTTAGAACAAGATCAGAAAAACTTCTCATGTTAAAGTCAAAGATAGAATCGAATCCATATAGGTGTACGACATCCGGCTTCAACTTCTTACAAGCATAATGAGTTGCAACATGGCCACAATTAAAGTTTGTGTATCCCATTCCTATATTGTTATCTGGAATAGCGTACTTAGGCAAATCAGTATAGAAATCTTTTACTTGACTAGCAACTTTCATGTACCAATCAGGATGATCTTCCATCCACTTCTTTGGCCTGAATCCACAGATCCATTTTCCATCCACCTGAACATGACCTTTCATTAAGGCATTCATAAACTTAAAGTCTACCATCACCGTAGCGTATTTGTCTGGAATAGGAAAAGGAGTTTGGTTACATGCTATCTTTAAACCTTTTCTTTCTTCTCGTCCATATAGGGATGCGTTATCGCCGTTTCCAATAATATGTACAACTCTAGCCATTACTCTTATCCACTAACATAAATCTCTTCGTTTTTAGGTCTATACCATATTTTTTGATGATAGAATTTTGCTAACAATGCTTGAATCTCTTTATGTCTATTAGGTTGTGTAGACTGAAAGCTCAATAATGACATCTCAATAAGAGCAAGTTCTTTTACTGTTAACTTAAAGTCTGTGTTTGGCTTAACCATTTAAACTTTCCTTGATTCTGTCTTTACCTTTTTGTCCGGTCCAATGTACTGCTATGCAATCCTTAGGAATCTTTTGGCCATCATTCTCAAACTGCAACCTTAGAAAATTATATTTGTTAGGTAGGCCATTGATATATGTCAAGTTCTGTAAAGGATCTAGCATTGCATGCAAAGTTTCTTGATCTCCTCGTGATGGATTGTCTTTGATCTCTTTTATCCACAGACTTAATATATATGGCTTGTCTACGAGACCAACAACACCGGAGTTAAACATCTCTGTCTGGAATCGAGTTGACCAAGGTTTGTCCTTTACCATATTAAGTTTATTCGGTTCCAATAAATCAAATATCTTATCAATATCACCTAACACTTCAATGTCACTGTCAAGCCACACCGTCTTATGAGAAGGACAATGCATCATTGCTTTTGGTTTCTTAAACCAGCCTTTTTCTTCAGTTTTAGTCATATCAATAATAGCATGAACGTGAGGCTTGATTGCTTCGATGTCTTTGACACCAAAATCTGCAAAGATTATAGGCTGCTCAGTATTCTTTTTTAAGTTAGCTAAGAACCAACTCATCATCCATTCTGTAGTTGAATCGCATCCAGTAAGAAATGCTTTATCGTATTTTGTATTGCTCATTATAATTATGCTTTGCTAAGCACCCAGTTTCATTTTGAATTGTAGTGAATGAATCATCACATTCGATTGGCCACGGATATACTTCATTGATCTGACTAGGAAATCTTTGGTTATGGATAAACACGTCAGTAGGACCTGCATCAACTTGAGTCCGGTGTAGTAACAGTTTAGCTCCAAACGGTGTAATCATATAACCATGAGCACCAGGCAAGTATTGCTTTGATGTCAATCTATTTTCACCTAGATTTGGAATGTTGTATTTTCCATATGAGGGTTTGCCGAGGTTTACAATGTTTCCAATAATAGTATTTGGTAGATTATTAACAAACACAGCATCATGTTCTAGAATTAGATAAGCACTTTTGCTTTCAGCGCATTGTTTCCAAAGCGTGTGGTGAGATGCAAAGGCGCAACGGACTGGATCAATCCGTGAATACTTTTCATGAAAAGCTGCCTGTGGTATGTTATTGTCGGCATAGTAAGCATCGATGTCTAGAGTTTCTGGTGTATGACCCGGAACTTTAGTTACCGTTACTCCATGCTTCTTTCCAGTTGCAACACACCGGTCAGCCAGCTCATCTGCTTTACCTTTAACATATATGCAATATGCTTCTAGTTTCATAATGTAGTTGTACTCCTTAGTCCTTGTACATATGTATAATAATGCTTCGTCTGCCCGAGCGTGGAGATCAATTGTCTATTCATTATGGCATCATTTGGCCAACATCCATGTTCCTTAACTAAAGATATCGCACGGTGTGCACCCGTAGGTTCGATGTAATAGCTACTATTGCCAGCGATACCCTGCGGAACATTGTGTTCATCGATCAATGGAGCTCTTACTATACCGTATGGATCTGCCTTTGATTCTTGAGTTATGCGATCATATGCTGATGCAAGACGAGTAGCACTTAATGGACTGTTCAAACCAATAATATCATACTTGCTTTTCATCCAATCTTCGCATGGAATCGCTTCATCCGAATAATAGATTGAATCTTGCTCATGAATAATGATAGGTTCATCTCTCTTTACACATCGTTCCCATAACATGTAATGAGATAGGAAACAACCTATTCGCTTTTTAGGCTCAGCTGTTGGATACGCAGTTAGTACGAGGCCTGCTGCAAAATTAAATTCTTGCCCTTGCCACGGATATGTCCACTTAAGCTTAAACTTCTTCATAAGTCTATCGACCTGATCTGGAGTAATCGCATCAAATCGATTAAGAGATACATTGCTAGGAGCAGATTCTTCTAGTCGACGAGTTGCTCTATCTGAGTATTCGTCTCCTCGTAGTGTAATTACATACGATTCAATCATGCGAAATCTTGCCAAGTTGAACCTTTAACCTTTGGCTTATCTGCATACCAGAGGTTGCCATAGACTTGTGTTCTCTGTGTTTTTAACATGTCATAGTCAAGCTTGACTGCATGCATTGTATCATTATCTGGTGCAAATATAGTAATTGAGTTGTTAGCCTTTTGTTCAAAGACAGTGTCACACCAATCCCACGGTACCCAACACCTGTCAGTACCCGGGTTATCATTCCAAAACTTTGAGATATGCTGCTTCTCTTCTTTGAATTTCATGAAGTGAGTTGATAAACCCATCTCATCTGCCTTCTTATCCGGATTGATGTTCAGCATATATGTCAAACACTTCTTACGAATATCAGGATGTGGACTAATCTCATATCCTGTCAAGTATTTTTGAATAGCAGTTTCAACGGTGTACCTACCAGTCTTCTTAAACTTTAACCTAAGAGTATCTAAAAATTCTTTTGAGTTTAAGAAATCCATAAGCTGTTTTATAACTTCATTATGATACCTTTGTACTCGATATGCAATACCGAATCCTTCAATCAAACCACGAGCGTGGTCAGGAGATTTGACACTGGTATCACCCTTGTACCATTTTAAGTATTGGCCTACATCTGTAGTACAACCAGGGAATGGTACAGGCTTGTAATCTCTCATGTCCAAATGTTCTACAAGTTTATCTACGTGTTCAAACTCAGGAAATTTCATCTGAGGATTACGAGTAATTAAACGAAAATGCTCATCACTTAAAAAATCTTCTAAGTAAATAAACTTGAAAGGATCTGTTTGAAACTCTGCTTCGTTAATTTTATCTAAGAGGTAATTAAACATTTGCGTACTTTCTAAAAATCTTTTCTATTGGATCTAGATCAGGCACTTTACCTAGAGTAAACTTTAAGTTGTCTTGATTATATGTATTATGTTTTAATCCAACACTTGCATAGAAGTCTTTAAACTTCGATCCATCACCATGTAACTTACTTCCAAGTGATAAGTGACAGGATGGTATACCATAAGCATGAGCTGCAATCAAGCCGTGTAGACTTGTAGATACAATCTTTTCGCAAGATGAGATCTCTCTTGCAACTGTTAGAGGATCTTGATTTACTACATCAATCCACTGCCAACGTTGATTGCCTGCTATCAATTGATTTGCCAGCGACTGGTGTTGATAGTGCGGAACAAATCCTACTTTGTGTTTCTTCTCTACAGGTGGACAGAATTTTGGAAGAAGTAATGCAGGATCACCATAAATCTCAGGACACGTACCTCCACATTCTATCACTCTGTTTCGAGTAAGAGGACCTCGTACAAACTCCCATGTATTTGTTGGATCTAAGTCTTCACCGCTGCGGATAATACCAGATCCTAGAACAAGTGATTTCTTTGCTAAACGTGCAATTGAGCCTGTAGAAAAAAAGTTAGCTCTTTCATGAACGTTAGTATGATTATATTTATATCCATAGTGAGATAAAATATTAGAAGTTAGAATGTCACCAAAGTTATAGGGAACATCTCCCCAATATACTACGTAGCTCATAGTATTCCTTTGTCAACTAGTTCCTTATAGTTCTCCATCTTAGTACGCTTTGGACCAGTAGGAGTAACTTTTGTACGAACATGAATAAATCCGGCTAACTCAGGATTAGGCAAGAACGAGCACTGGCACCACTTACGATCCATGTACCATTCTTCTTTCTTAATAAAAGCTGATGACCAGACTACGAGAGTGTGGAAGATACCTTCATCTTCAAAGTGATATGGTTGATTATACTTGTTCATCCACATATCATCACTTTTATTCAGAGTTGACCTTAACCTCTTGCGCAAACCCTGATCCATCTTATAGATTGCTCCACCCCAATATGGCTTGTTAATATCGGTCATAGCAATGCCGTATTCACGAACAATCTTTTTGTGTAACATGGTTTGAGTATCAGCATGTAGTCCAATGCCGTTTTGTTCAAATACGTTTTCTGTCATTCCCTTAGGTGCAAACATATCAATGTCTACCATACAGACCTGATCGTACTCGTCAAACTCTTCGTTGATCATGTGTACTTTCTGGCATGCACCTGTCAATCTTTTATTAAATGGTTTACCTCTGATTAGACGATACTCAGCACCAATCATTTTAGCATATGCCGAAATGTTCTCGACAGATAATTCATCGAGTGGTCTGAGATCTCCATCAAAATGTTGTAGAATAATATTAGTCATCTTTTTTCAATACAGTATAGCCGACGTTTGTTTTGCCGCGTTCTAGTACTCTCCACCCTGGATTATTAAAGCAGAATTCTTCTAGACAAGTATGTAGTTCAGGTACAGCCCAGGTATCATGCGCCACGATATATTTCTTTACAGACTTGCCATGCATATCAAGTTCTCTTTTCATATGGAAAGCTTTATGGTACGAGTCAAT
Source organism: Verrucomicrobiales bacterium (assembly GCA_002684915.1). GTDB lineage: Bacteria > Verrucomicrobiota > Verrucomicrobiia > Limisphaerales > UBA1096 > UBA1096. Next base: position 5,386 of record NYWG01000234.1, on the reverse strand, counting down.
CAACATCATATCGACATGCGGACCAATCGAATCAAGTGAACCAGAGTCTACTTCTTTTACTTTTAAAACGATTTTGTTGTCTTTACAATATTTCTCTGCAAGAGGCTTAAGAAATTTTTGGTACTTCTCCATGCTAATATCTACAAGCTCGATATACTTAAAGCCTGTTAGCATAGCATTGGCTGCAGTGCCACCTTGGTGAGTACCTAACTCTCTATATGTTTTACATTCACTCGCATATTTACGAATAGCATCGTGTTGCTCACAGTAATCTTGACCATGTGCTTCTTCTTGCTGCCAGCGAATTTCATTATAAAATTCTTCTACAGTTTTTACGTGTCCGAGTTTAGCATTAATCATTTACAACTTTCCTTAGTCTTTCCATATCATAGTTATCAGCTCCACGCAATTGCACATGTACAAAGTTAGCGTTCTTACGATAATCAGATACCGGCCGATTATTACCTGACGTACCCGGTTTGAAGAATATCTGACTATTCCATTTATAATCCATCAAACCCCACTTAAATTTAGGAAGCATTGCACCAAGATAATTTTGATCTCCTTGGTAGAAAGATGGAAGCGAATTACGAATCATAAGATCGCAGTATTCTCTAAAATCTACAAATTCTTTTTGAGCTTTAAGTCTACCTATAGCACTGTACATAACACAGCCTGAATTGAATACGCGTGGTCTACCTTTGTCATCTACAGGCATGTCGCTACCATACTTTTTCTTAACAGCACTATGCCATCTCTTATCGTTAGCTGTACTGATGCCACCCATATTATGTATACTTCTGAGTTCTGGCTGCATCCATTCTTCACAGATACCGATCTCGATATCCATGTCGCTATCCATTCTCATCTGCATAAACTCACCAAAGATATGTTGATTGCACTTATCTACTGGTACTACATCAGTATCACAAAAAAGGATATAATCATAATTGCTATAAGACACGTCAAAGATCGGCGTAAAGGCACCGTAGTGAGGGTTGTACCTTCCGAGATTTTGTCGTTTAATTCTTGCATCGCGCGGCCATGCGGGATTGAGGTCAAAAACATGTTCAACTCCTATTCTGTCGGCGTATGCTTTCATAAGCTCGACGCCGGCTTTGTTTCCAGAAGATAGCTCGCCACCTTCCCAAAATTGATAAATCACTGCTTTCATTTAAAATACTCTACGCCACCTTGGTGTTCATCAGGATTATATGCTGCCATGTAACCAAGACAAAACTCTTCTGCACGACTCTCTGCAGCCTTTTCGGTAGCTGACATATATGTGCCTATAATGTTTCCATCATCGTAATATTTTACAATGAAAGAATTCATCTTATATGAAATACTAGCATATCGTTTAGAGTATACGCCTTCGCCAAAGTGTTCATGAATTATTGTCATAGTATAGCTTCCTGTAGTGGTTTAATGTCTTCGCCTTTGTTTGGCAGTTTATCTTTCAAGAAGAAGTGGACAAAGTGTGCTTCTTTAATTCGAGTGCATGCGCTGTATAGTGCATTCCATTTCCAATCTAACTTCTTGATATTCATTTGTTCATTGCGAATCCAGTAGTTAAGAAGAGTTTGATCGGTTGACCACTTCCATGGACCCATACCATCTACAAACATCTTAAATTCTTTTCTCTCAATAAATTCTTTTGGAGTCTGACCATTTAGATATTTAGCAAACGACTTATTCATTAGCATCATACCCATGTTCATAAACGGAAACCCGCTTTGAGTATCGAAGTCCCAATCTATTTTTAGACTACCATATTGCATCCTAGAATAATTTATAATCTTGTCTCGATACCAACCAAACATTGGCATAGAAGCTTCAACTACACCGCCGAAATCTTGATCATCATCGAGCTCAAAGAAAATATCAGGAGCTGTGTCACGAATAAAGATGTCAGAATCAATAATAGCAATCTGATCGTATTTATCGAAGTACCCAAATGCGTTTTCTTTCTCATAGATTGGTAAGTAGCCACCGTGTTTTTCATATGACTCCTTGCTTCTATTTGTTGCAAAGATATCTGGCTTGATACGCAAAAGAGGTTGGCGCTGACAAATGTAATCGGCACCAATCCTCTCTGCATATTCTTTTACTGTAGCTGTACACCAATCATAAAGATGTGAACGTTTACCTACGTACACTTGATATATCAATCTTTTCATAATTACTCACTTATTTTTTACTAGGCGTTTTACCCTTTACCGCATCAGCACCAAAGAATGCTGCGACTAACACAGATATTGATACAAAGTATGTAGGAGCAATATCGCTGATTAATTGTGCAGCTTTATCCTGTCCAAGAATAGTTGTAATCAAAATGATTGCAGGATATAGTAGCATTCCAAATAATGCAAACCAAGTCATTTTTCTCATAGCATCTCTTTGTGCATCAGCATCTTCGAGTTCTTTCCGCTTGAACTCCATGTGCATTTCAAGTTCTTCAGCACTGATATGGCCATCACCATTAGCATCAGCACCATCAAGCGGGCCCGGGTCTATAGTTTTCGGTTTCTGTTCTGTTGACATATTTATCACTTTCCGTGAGGATTGTTTTTGCTATTTGCATTGCATCATCAAATCCATTGCGAAGTGAATTGGACCTATGTCCATTTTCAACAAACCACTCAATCGTATTTATATCACTACCTTCAGGCATTTGATAGCCATTAGTTAGTTCTTCAAATTCGAATCGAAGGTTTAGAATATCCCAAAAGGTTTTAGCCAAGTGCTTTCTCCAGTTCTACAAACAGGTATTCTTCAAGATCATCTTCATTACACTGGAAGCGAATACCAATACCGCCAGCTTTTTTCCAACGAGCAATGTTGTCAGGCTTGTCGTCAATCAGAATGTTTGGCTGACGAGTAAGACTATTCATTGCATATTTATGTTTGTTACTTGTGAAGATAACATTTTCAACTAATGGAGGCATATAGTTCTTATCTTCGAGCCATCTACGTTTCCAGTAAGCTGAGTTGTTATGATCACCTCTGAGTGGAGAAGAACAGATACCCCAATCGCCATTAGTAATGTCACTGACAAACCTAATGATTTCACATGAGAGACTAGGACCTGATCTACGTGGACCACGATCTTCTCTAAAGATTGGTAGTGTGTAAAAGAAATCGGTGTTAGCGAGTTCTTTAAACTTGATCTCACGATCTTGAATTGACTTCCAGTGGTCGACACCGTATTTGTTTTCGATACCACTAAAGAAGTCGGCGATTACGCCATCCATATCTAAATATACAGTCATTATGCAGCCTCCTCAATCATTGGTGAACCGTCAAAGTTTGTTGACATGATAACTGGTTGTCCACCAAGCTCATTCTCACCAACACGACACTCGATCCAACGAGCAGCTTCTTCGATAGAATCAAAAGCTTCTGACTCATCAGCATCAAAACCGGTTTCAGTCTTGATCTCTACAGTACCACGGAATGAACCAAGCATATCTGTATCGATAAATGCTGTATGGTCTGAAACGATATTTGAAGCTTTGTAGAAACCTTCAGAAACTTTAACTAACTTTAACATGACTTTTCTTTCCTTTTCCATTTTATAGATCTATTATACACCATAAATCAGGAAAAGTAAAGGAAAAAATGCACTTTTTTATTTAATTAAAATAAAGGCTTACGTTTTTTTTCTAGCCGTGGAACATATTACGGCGATTATACTCATCACGAGTCTCAATCAGCTTGTCAATCCAAGCATCACGTGTTTCTTTATACATGACAGGATGGAAATCATCTACATCCATGACAATACGTGTTTGATTGATAGGCATACCAGTACGTTCTTCCCACATAACAGCATAGGCTGCAAGCTGCATGAAGTAGTTACCAATATTAGCTTTCTTCTTAGGACGGCGTGAGGTCTTCCAGTCAACGATTGTAGGTACACCATCCCATTCGACTACAGCATCACAGGTACCTGCTAGCTTGAGATGATCTGAGTATAGAGGAACTTCTTGAGCATAGACTTTAGTAACATGCTTGTCTAAGAGAGGCTTTAGATTTTCTAAGGATTGTACAACATGAGGCAAGAAGTTTTCTCTACAATCCTTTTCATTCTGAAGATACTTTTCAATAAGACTGTGGACTGCTGTGCCACGAGCTGCTGCACGGCCACCAATACGATTAGCTTCTTCTTCACCAACACGTTTACGCCACTTAGCAATAGACTCTTCGTTTAGGATAGAAAGTACAGTAGTGACAGAAGGATAAGCATTACCATCAAGGGTAACATATCTCCTACCGTCAGGACTATCCTTTCTATCAAGGCTTTCATATCCCATATCAATCTTTTCATGTAAAAACTCCATGCTATTCCCATTCCATCATTTGTTTTATTGTATCAGAGTTATATTCTACCACATTTCCACTAGAAAGTAAACAAAAACCTGTACCTGTTCTCTCAATAATTGCATTTCTTCCATCTGCGTTTACTACAACATACATGACAGACGGGATAGTAGAGCCATCATCTGTCCATGAGTTTCCTCCTAATGCAACTAGAGGATATATTTCTTCTTCTTCCCATAGCGGTATAAGAGAATCAAGATTATTTGAGCAATGCACAGGCTTGGCGAATATCTGTGCATCTGCTCGCGGCGCAAAAAATATAAATGCAACCATCAAGATCCAAAATGCAAAAAATGCGTATGCTGCTTTTTTCATTACTTTAATCCCATCATTTCTTTTGTCATGATATAGTCTCTTACTATACCAGATCTGACAATATCGTCCCATCCAAATTGTACTAAAGAAAAGTCTTTCATTCTCTCAATAATATTTAAGAACTTGGATAGTCCATTTCTTTCACCTTCGTGGTGAAAATCGGATTGTAGATAATCGCCACAGAAAATCATTTTACAATTTTCTCCAGCTCTAGTCATGACGGAATCCAATTCGTGAAAATTTAGATTTTGCATTTCATCTACAATAATAATAGCACGATCAAACGTCTTACCTCGAACAAACGATGTTGTTTCAAATTGTACAAAATGTGAATTGACAAGCTTGTTATAAGCTGCTTTATCTTGCATCAACTCTTCACAGATAGACTTGTATGGTGCTTCGAATACAGAAGTCTTTTCTTCCAACTTCCCTGGAAGAAATCCAACCTCTCTTACAGATACTACAGATCTCATGATAATAACTTTATCATATGATGTAGATCTTTCCAGCGCTGCTTCAAGCGCAAGGTATAAGGCAATAAACGTTTTACCTGTGCCAGCTGAACCTGCTAATATAAGATTCTCTCCTTCATCCCATAGATCAAAAGCTTTCTTTTGATTTACAGTAATAGGGTCGAATTCTAGAAGATCTTCATGTCTTACTTTAGAACTTGTCACGTGTGTACCTT
>NYWG01000233.1 GCA_002684915.1 Verrucomicrobiales bacterium | reverse complement strand
TAGAATAGCTTGAAGAACGGCGTGAAGATTCTTCACGCTTCTTTTTTTCTGCGTCTTCACGCTTCTTACGTTCATAAGCCTCTCTTCTCGCATCAGCCGCCTTTTTGGAAGCTTCAGAAGAACGAGAACTTGATGATTTCGAAGAACTTCGAGGAGCTTTGCTTACTGAAGTCTTAAATGTGTCTTCCTTAAAAGTAAGGCTTCGCAAAGAACCAAACTCTTTAACAGTCACCTTGCCTGTTTTCTTGTCTATTGAAACAATCTCAATGCCTCCTTGTTTTTCTCCAGCAGCCAATTCAATATACTTTGGCGGTTCTGCTTTCTTTTTAGGATCAACCATAGCCAAAGCCACTCGTTCAACACCTTTATGCCTGTAAATACCAGTCAATTTAATATCCTCACTTTTTTCTGGCGCTGGAGGAGGTGCAGCTTTCCTAGAAGGAGGCTCATTACCCAGATTAAATGCGTTACGCTTGTTAATTGCCAAATAAGGATTTTCAGCTCCTTCTAGCTGGAAATTAAAAACTAATAAAAAAGCAAAAAAAAGAGCTTTTAATGATAGATTACAACCAATTTGAACCATAATTAAATTTTTATTAGATTTAGAATTCTACTTTACCCAACCACATTACGCTAAAACCATTCGCAGGGTTACGAAAATCACCTTATTAATCAAGTTTAAGACTAGTTGGCACCAAGGGAGCTAGCCATTGTGAAAATAGGCAACAATAAGCCAAGTGCAAGGAAACCAATACCAGCAGCAACAAGGCAAAGAATCACCGGTTCAATAAGCCGTACAGCCTGATCTACCTGCTGGTTAGTACGACGTTCAACTGAGTCGGCAATTTGCAACAAAACTTTCTGTAATTGATTTGATTCCTCTGCAACGGAAATCATGGCAATAACCTGTTCAGGGAATAATCCACCAGCCTTTAAGGGCTCAGTAAGTGGTTCACCTGCTCGAACGCTCTCTAGTGCCTCATTGATATTCACGGCTAATAGTGCCGAACCAGTAGCGTCACGACTGATAGCTAGTGCCTGCAGAATAGGCACGCCATTAGCTAACATTGTACCAAGTATTCGACAAAAACGAGTTATGGAAACCATCTTTAATGCATTTCCAGCCACAGGGATCTTAAGTCGCCAACGCTCGACAGCCTGCTTACCCGCCTGACTTTGAAGAACACTCCAAAAAGAAGCAATAAAGCCAATTATTGCTGCGATAAGAATTAGCCAGTGATTGCGGAGCATCTGACTGAGAAAAAATACGACCTCTGTCGGCATTGGTTTATCAACATCAGCCAACATCGGCTCAAACTTCGGTACGAAAAAAAGTAAAGCTCCGACCATCACAGCACTCCCCATAAACACTAGCATAACCGGATACACTAACGCTCCAAGCACCTTACTGCGCAACTCATCAAGTCGCTCCAGAAAAACGGCTAAACTAGCTAGCACTTCCTCCAAGAAACTAGCTCGTTCACCAGCCTGCACCATTACCGTGTGCAGAGTTGGGAAAACATCCTCATGGCTAGCCATGGACTCGAACAAAGATTTCCCATCCGCTACCTCGTTGTGAATATCACGTAACACATCTGCAAGCCGTTTATTCACTGTTGACTTAAAAATCGATTTTATTGCACGTAGCAAAGGCACCCCTGACCCAAGTAAATCAGAAAGCTGACCGTACATGATACCAAGATCACGTGAGGGTATATTACGACGAAATGAACTCGACGTTTCATTCTCCTCAATGTCCCAAATGTCGATTGGAAACAACTCACGATCTTCCAACAATCGGGTGGCAGATGCTTTACTATCCGATTCAATCTGACCGGAAATCTTGCCTCCTTTTTGATTTCTTGCCGTGTAATGAAACTTAGGCATAACTTTGATTAAGCGGCGGTCACTCGCATAACTTCTTCAGGGGTTGTAATTCCTCCTCGCACCTTAGCCCAGCCATCCTCGCTAAGCATGCGCATGCCATTCGCACGACCAATTCGAACCAACTCACTTGCTGCCACCCGATCAATAATACGCTCACCTAGCTCCTCATTCATCATTAAGAGTTCATAAAGGCCTGATCGACCACGATAACCACTATTGCGACAAGCTCTACAACCAACGCCATTATATACCTTCCCGCCTTTTGGCCATTTAAGGTTTTTAGGTAGTCCCGCTTTCTTTAAATTAACCTCTTTTTTGCAACTAGGACAAATAACACGCACCAACCTTTGAGCCATAACCCCACTAAGAGTACTACTTACAAGAAATGGCTCAACTCCCATATCGATTAATCGCGTTGCAGCAGAAGCTGCATCGTTGGTATGCAAAGTAGACAATACCAAATGACCAGTCAGTGAAGCCTGTGTAGCTGCCTGTGCAGTTTCAAGATCCCTAATTTCTCCGATCATAACCACATCCGGATCATGACGCAGAATTGCTCGAAGCCCCATCGCAAAGGACATTCCAACCTTATGGTCAACCGGAATTTGATTCACTCCATCAAGGTTATACTCCACCGGATCCTCTGTAGTTATTACTTTTTTCTCAGATCCTACAATCGCATTAAGGGCCGCATACAAAGTTGTAGTCTTGCCGCTTCCGGTCGGACCAGTAACTAGAAAAATACCGTGTGGTTTGGCAATGAGTGTTTTGAATTGCTCAAAAGTCCCCTCATCCAGACCAAGCTCAGTTAAACTATAAAGCACAGTGGTCTTATCAAGAATACGCATTACCACTCCTTCTCCAAATATCATTGGAATCACACTCACACGAACATCTACCTGCCGACTGCCAACGGAAAATTTAATACGTCCATCCTGAGGTAATCTTCTCTCAGCTATATTCATATTTGAGAGTATTTTTACACGACTTATTATGGCAGCCTTGAAACGATTAATCTGAGGGGGTACAGCGGCCTCCTGTAAAACACCATCTATTCGATAGCGGATTGAGAGTGTCTTCTCAAATGGCTCTATATGTATATCACTTGCCCTCTCATTTATTGCCTCCAAGATGATCTCATTTACAAGTTTGATAACACTAGCTTCCTGCGCCATCTGTAACAAATCTTGGCTATCATCTTCTGATCCAGAAAGCGCAAGCTCCTCGTCACCAGCCATCTCTTCAACTGTATCACCCCCAACCCCATAGTGGTCTTTTATTATTTTATCAATTTCATCTTTTGGAGCGAGTACAGGGCTTACCTCCAGGTTTGTTAGCAACTTAATCTCATCAAATATATATAAGTCGAATGGATCACTAGTAGCCACCTTAAGCTTACCATCCTTACAAGAAATGGGAGCAAGATGATTGCGATATACAAACCGAGAGGGCAGGGACCTTATAGCATTATCCTCAATTTCTTCATTAGGAAGATCAACAATTTCAAAGTCAAACCGTTCGGCCATTACCTCAAGAAAAGCTCGCTCGGTAATAGCACCATTTTCAATAAGAGCTTGGTCAAGGCGCAAACCTTTATCTTCATTCAGTCGCTGAGCTGAATCAATATCTTCAACAGACACTAATCCTTTCTCCACTAAAACTTCTGCGTAGCTACTCATTGTTATTACTCAACTAAATACTCGTTTAACGACTATTCACGCCGTACCCCTATTCAAAACCATTGTAAGAAAATCGCAAGCGCAGGAAACAAGCCCAATAATTTGCGATTTACAAAAACACCCCTTGGTCTAATCTGTGTCTAGAGGCTAATTTTGGCTAAACACCAATACAGCTCACATTTTTATATGGAATCCAAAACGCTCGCACTAACTTGTGCCCGCCTGGCTGAAAACAAAAAAGCCGAAAATATTGCCCTTCTGGATCTCCGAGAAATTTCCTCAGTAGCTGATTATTTTGTCATTGTAACCGGATCAAATGAGCCGCATCTGCGCGCCATCGTCGATGAAATCACCGATAAACTAAGACTTGATCACAATATTCGACCTTTCTCGACAGATGGGGCGAGAATTACACCTTGGATCGTTCTAGACTTTATCGACGTACTTGTCCATGTCATGAACGACGAATTCCGAGAATTGTATGACCTTGAAAATCTTTGGGGAGATGGGGGGAAAATTGATTTTAAACCGGAGATCTCGTCGGTCGAAAATTAAGTTTGAAGCAATAACAAGAATCCCAAATAGAATTGAGCATCTAATGTGAATAACATCGGCTTGAAAACTTCCATCACCGAATCATTATTCGCTTCGTGTCAAATAATACTCTACTACAACTAGATCTACCTGGGACACCAAAGGTTCGAAGCGGAAAGGTACGCGAAATGTTCGATCTTGGTGATAGCCTTCTAATGGTCGCTTCTGACCGTATCAGTGCATACGACGTTGTATTGCCTAATGGGATACCTCAAAAAGGGGAAGTTTTAACGATGTTCTCCCATTTTTGGTTTGAGCGTGTTGCCGATCTAGTACCAAACCACCTACTAGCAAAAGCCAATGAGCCATTGCCAGAAGCTGTGCAATCGCATGCCGAACAAATTGGCCGACGAGCTATGGTCGTAAAAAAAGCCCAACCGCTGGCCATTGAATGCGTTGTGCGTGGATACCTTGCAGGGTCTGGGTGGAAAGAATATCAAAAACAGGGGACCGTATGTGGAATAAGCCTGCCTGATGGCCTTGATAACTCCTCCAAACTGCCTGACCCAATTTTTACACCCGCCACAAAAGCAGAAGAAGGACACGACGAAAACATTAGTTTTGAAGAGGCTATCAATATAGTTGGTAAAGATATTGCAGAACAAGCACGAGAATTGAGCATAGAACTTTACAAGCGAGGTCGCGATCACGCTTCCGAAAAAGGTATTATAATTGCAGATACAAAGTTTGAGTTTGGTATTTTTGAGGGTGAATTAATTTTGATCGATGAAGTGTTAACACCTGACTCGTCCCGTTTCTGGCCAGCCGATCTTTACTCTCCTGGAAAGAGTCAACCCAGCTTTGATAAGCAGTTCGTTCGCGATTATCTAGAGACTCTCGACTGGGATAAAACTCCTCCAGGGCCTGAGCTTCCGGAGGATATCGTACAAAAAACTAGCGAAAAATATATAGAAGCATACACTCGAGTTACGGGCTTGGAGTTCTAACCCCATAGAACTGCCTAACGAAACAGGCTAAATATCCATTATAATGAAAACATTTCAAAATTTAGGGGTATTTTTAGCCTTGATTCTGACCAGTAAAAGCTTGGCTGTTGCAGATCCTGAATTAAACCAGCTCAAAAAGCCGTCCCCAAATATACCGGAGGAGCCACTTGCTAAAAGCATGTCCCTAGTTAAAGCGGTTGAATTCATTGATCGTGCTTCACTACATTGGCAGAAGTCCCGCGAATGCGTAACTTGTCATACCAACGGCGCCTATCTAATGGGCAGAGCACAACTTCAGGGCGATTCTGCGCCTCACGCTGCCGTTCGTAGTTTCTTTGAACAGTATGTAATTGGCTGGAAAGAGAAAAAACCTGGTCCCCATGGCATCGTCGCCACGGCTGCAGCGCTAGCCCTTGACGATGCTGCCAAAGGCAAACTTTCAAAAGCCACGCGTAACGCATTTACTGAAGCATGGAGAACACAACTCGAAGATGGCTCTTGGGATTGGCTTAAGTGCGGGTGGGGCCCTTACGAATCTGATGACCACTATGGAGTCACTCTAGCTGCTATCGCAGTAGCAAATGCCCCAGAAAAATATGCCTCCTCAGAGGCCGCTGCGCCGGGCTTTGACAAGCTATTGAGTTGGTTAAGAAAAAATCAACCTAAGATGGCGCACCAAAAAGGCATGATGCTCTGGTTAAGTGAAGCCGCTCCTGACTCTGTTTTAAAAGAAGAAAAATCACGCTGGCAGAAAGATCTTCTTAACCTTCAACAAGAAGATGGGGGCTGGGCAATTGCCACTCTTGGCAATTGGAAGCGTGCTGATAACACGGCGCAAATTCTTGATCAAAGCGATGGATACGGCACTGGATTTGTCTTATTCGTTTTACGTAAATCTGGTATCGCGGTAGATCATCCAGCCATAATCCGAGGTATCGAATGGATTAAATCTAACCAACGTGAAAGCGGCCGTTGGTTCACTCGCTCAACCTACAATGATAAACACCACTTTATCACACATGCAGGAACTACTTTCACTCTATTAGCCTTGGCTGAATGTAATGAGCTAGCAAAATGAATCCTATTGCTTAGCTTGCAAATATTCGATCAGATTGCGAAATTTCTCAAGAGGAATAGATTGCCCAAATCCTGAAGGCATTATCGATAAGGGTAATTTTTTTTGTTTCTTAATATCTTCTTTTTTTACAGTTGTTTCACTACCATCAATCATAGCAAATACAATCGATTCGTTCACCGAACGTCGTTTTAAACCTGTAATAACTCGGCCGCCTTTGAGCTGAACTACCGAATAGTGAAAAGCTAAATCAATATTTCTATTTGGATCGATTATATCCTCGATTAACCGATCTAAACCACGGTTACTTACCCCGTCAAGCTGTGGCCCTATATTCCCTCCAGTATCGCCTATTTTATGACATGCGGCACAATAAGTAGCATACACTTCTTTACCCTTTTTAGCATCCCCTCCTTTACTACGATAATCAACAATCCGATCTGCAATAATACGTTCAACTGCTTCACTCGGCTTAATGATGTTTTTCGTCAGTTCTACTACTTCCGATTTTGAAAAACGCTCTCGGATATGAACATCTAACAATAATTCAGGAGGCGCTTGACTATTTTGTACTGAAATAAAAAGACGTTTAGCTCCTGATTGAGTCTGGGCGAGTGCTCTAGCAAGCTTAACCTGTAACTCAGCAGGCGCTATACCAACTGCTTTCAACAATGCATCCTGAATCTGAGATAAATGCGCACCGTTAGTTGCGATATCCAAACGCAACGATTCCGGCTCCATGCTATCTAACAACAATCCAGACAGTTTAATTAACTGTAGTTTACTGCCATTAGCCAATAATGCTTTAGCCATAAAGGAACGGGCCTTAATCGAAGCAACAGGATTATACGCAATATAATCAGCTGCGTGGAGAGCATCATTCAAGTTAAGGTCATTAATCAAAATAGCAATGGTTTCCTGTCTTTTAACTATTACCTGCAGATTACTTTCTGGCATCGGGACTAAGGCAGCAGGCTTAAAGTCTCCAACTGCCAACCATGAAAAGCTGCCACTAGTATTTCCATCCACAATTTCTAATCGCACACTTCTCCCATCAAATTCGCGCAAGTCCCATTCTATATTTTCACCAAAATCATTTTGTGGCGGCAATGTTTTCTTTAGCACACGGTCAGTACTTGAATCAACGAGTTGAAAATAATTTTTACTGTTTGGCGGATTATCTGGATGGCCACTATATCCCATGATCGTAAATGCAAATTTCGGAGGTGCATCGAATGCTAATGAGCGAAACAAGCCTGTTGCTTTTTCACCACCAGGCCCAAGACTCGAAATAATTTTTCGTTTAGTAAACATTTCAAGATCAACATTAAGCCGTGCCATCCCTATCCAAGCGAAAGCGCTACCTGTATCACCATCGACAAGTTCTAGGTTTACTTTTCGGCCAACCTTATCTATCCATCGCACAAGATGCCCCGTATCACTACGCGGCGGATAAGCTCGGTGCAGTTCTTCTCCAGTTTTGGAATCCAGTAGACGGATGAAGTTTTTATTATGAGGAGGATCGTTGGGATAACCTCTGTGGCCACAGAGATAAAATCGCAGCTCTTTCGGCATTTCAAACGGTGCAGAGCGAAGTATTCCAGTAAGAGACTCCCCACCTGAAGAAAGACTAGAAATATAACTCTCATTTTTTTTACCATCCAAAGAGTTGCGAGCCTGCGAAACCCACGGCATTCGCGTTGGATATTCATGATGCACATGGTTCTTCCACTTTGACGATTGGGACAAAACATTTCGTGTTATAATAGCCCAAGGCAGGTCGGATATGGGAGTGCCCTTAACCTGTTCAGACCTCCAGTATATTTTAACTGATTCAGTAGAATCTAAAAGTTGAAGAACCAATCTTTTTGCCCAATTCTGAAGAACTGTATCTACAGCCAGTCCGCGTTGTAAGATTCCATCATTGATAGCAAGTAGCAATTCAGCCTGAAAGTCTATATCATCTTTATATCGTTTTTGAACGATTCTCGCCAATCTATCCAACCCCTCTTTAGGAGTGTTACGAGCAATATGACGAAGATTTTTAGTGAGTTGATTCTCCTCAATTTCTAAAGTGTCTAAGTTCGCAAGGAGGAGTTCACTCGAAAATACAGTATCCACTGCAAGAGCAACCTTCAGCAAATGACTTAGTGCAATTTTGTCAGTTTTGATATCTTCAAAATCAGCCGCCCTATTAGCAAGACGCAGATTATTTCTTAGAGCTATACTCAATGCATGACGTAAGTGTTCATCTTTATCATCCGCAATTTTGAGAGCATTGAGTAACGGACGAATATTATGTGCATGTGGCCAACGAGACAAAGCATCAGCTGAAGCCCTAACTACATATGGAGAATCATCACTTAAGCCATCCAAAACCATTTCACTCAATCTAGAGTTCCAGTTGCCTTGTGCTCCAGCAATACGCTGCATGTGACTTCGCACAAGTGGAGAACTATCATTTGCAAAATGTAGTAAAGTTGACTGATCCAGTTTAGCCAACCGATGAAGCACCCAAGCGCCGTGAGCCTTAAGCTCGGAAGATGCTTTATTATTTTTAATCGCCTGCTTGAGAGGTTTGGAAACAGAAACTCCAATATCATCTACTAGAAATTCTGCTGCAAGCATACGTCGAGATAACAAAGGACTAGCCAATTCATCAATCACTACAGCAAGTTCTGAATCGGGTAGGCTGACCGGTTTTGATAAGCTCTTAGAAGATCTTTCATTGTAAGTTAAACGCCATATCCGTCCTTTTTCTCGATCGCGACTAGGGTGGTCAAGTCGCACCTCATAGTGGCCAATAATGCGATTGTAAAAATCAGCAATGTACAAAGCACCGTCGGGACCAAACTGTAAATCCACCGGTCTAAACCATGGATCGCGGGTACGAATCAAATCAGGCATCTCAACACCCTTAGGACTGCTACCAAACCAATTAACTTTATCACGATTTACACGGCTTGTGACTACATTCCCAACAAATATATTATCCTGAAACTCTTTTGGCCAATGGTTGGATTGGTTAAAAACAATCCCGCACAAACCCGTCGAGTCGTGATTGTGCCTAATGACAAGCGGAGCAAAACCAATTCCATCATGCGGCTTACCAAAACTTGGATAATACGCATTCGAAATTAGTTGATATATTGGAGAACTATGACAATCCGCAGTATAAAAATTACCATATTCGTCAAGACACATTCCAAACGGATTCACCTGACCAAAAGTAAACTGCTCTACGCTGGAACCATCGAGTCTCACACGATAAGTATTTCCAGAATTCATCTTGATACTTGATCCATCTTTAGCAGTAACTGTAGTGTTATTGTTAAACCCATGAGTAATATGCAGCCATCCATCAAATCCCATGGTAAACGACGAATGCATACCATGTGTATCGCGTTCATAACCTAGAGGCCCGAATATCTTAGTACGGTTATCAGCCTTACCATCATCATCAAGATCCTCAAAATACCAAATATTTGGAATACTCCATGCAATCACCCCATTCTTATAAGGATAAATACCAGTCGGAATATTCAATCCTTCTGCAAAAGTTGTAATTTTGTCGTATCGACCATCACCAGTAGTGTCCTCAAACACCTTGATCGTATCCCTTCCTTTCTGACCTAGTGGCACCGGGTAGGGATATTCCAAAGTACTTGAAACCCAAAGCCGACCGCGCTCATCAAAGGCAAGATTCATCGGCTGGCCGATATCTGGGCTCGATGCCACTAATTCCATCTTAAAACCATTTGGAACTTTAAATGCTTTTAAACTCTCCTCAACCGAAAGCGGCTGAGATTTACGAACTAAAGACTTAAAATCAGGGCCACTATATGGATCTAAAGAATCTTGGGCTTGAATAAGCGCAATTCCTGAAAGGAATAATATTAAGAAATATTGCATTGAAATCAAAACTGCCAAGACGACTATTACAAACCAATCTTAGTTTTACTACTTTTCCAACTTGGTTCGAATTTCATTACTTACGCTTAAAAGCCGGGCCTTTGAAAGTCGCGCACGAATAGTCTCGAACTGCTCCTTAATAGTAATTTCCTTTTTCGAAAGTGCAGAATCTTTAAGCTTCTTTCCAATAAATGACCCATTGTAGCGAGTCAGAGTTGAATCACCGCCTTTATTATTAGCCACGAGAGAATACTTTTTGTTGCGGACCATGACATCGCCTCTATCCGAATGACCTGTCCTAGAGTACCAGATATAAATCCAGTCCTTCTTGCGAACACTAGAATTACCCTGAAGCACCGGAAAAATACTAGAACCATCACCAGGATAATTGGAGGGTAAGTTCGCACCCGTGACTTCGCAGATCGTTGGCATGAAGTCGGAAAACTCGACTAAATCATCAACAACCCGACCAGGCTTTTTGATGCCAGCAGGCCAACTGGCAATTAGGGGTACACGCGTGCCCTCGTCGGTCATGGTGCCTTTGCCGCCAACTACCTTTGTGCCGTTCCACAAGGTTACAATCGGCTTATCAGTACCATTGTCACCCGTAAAAATTAGAAGCGTATTTTCCCGGACACCTGACTTTTCAAGCTGCTCAACAATTTGACCGACAAGCTTGTCAGCATAAGCCACCATATCACGAAAATGCCTCTGAGGGTCGTTGCGATCTCCCTTATATGTAGCGGACCCAAGCCGCTTTGGATCCCAATCAGTGGAATCAGGAGTCGGATCAAATGGACAATGCGTAAGAATCATAGGGTAATAAATTAGAAATGGTTTTTTTCTATTTTTTTCAATGAATTCGCAGATGAATTCTGTGCATAGCTGGGGTGCATATTCTCCACTTAAGTATTCTTTTTCCTTACCATTGATCTCCAGTAAAGGATTAACAAAACGTCGATCTATATTCTTACCATTCTCCTTAGATCTTCCGCTACGCGTATGCTGCCAAAGACATGACTCATCAAAACCGAAATGTTGTGGGGAATCAATCTGCGTTCCTAACTGCCATTTGCCTGCAATACAGGTTTTATACCCAATAGTTTTAAGTTGATGTGCAAAAGTCGTTTGACCGCGATCCAGACGTCCAAATTCTATATAGTTACGAACATTATATTGACCCGTCATGATCTTTACCCGTGAAGGAGTACAAATAGGATTGGAAAAACAATTGGTAAAACGAATACCTTTATTAGCTAACTTATCCAGATTTGGGGATTTACAAGACTGACTACCGTTGACTGATAAGGCTTCATAACCCATATCATCGGCCATGATTAAAACGATATTTGGCTTGTCTGAAGGCAAAGCTGGCGTATCAGATAGAATAAGAACTGCTAAAATAAAACTAATCAAATATCTCATATTAAACTGCTGGTGAATCTACTAAAGACGAAATTCACTCACAATACTAGTCTAGAGCCTGAGCTAATTTTCGAATCTGATTGAGACTTGGCCCTTTTGTATCAAGGGCAAACCAACGACGAGAACCATTACCAAGTGACCGCACAGAGAACTCTAAAACTCCATTATTATTAGGTGGAATATTTATTAGTGAAACAAAAAAGAACCCACCTGAATCCACACCTGACTCCCAGGTTGGAAGATAAATCATCTCAACAGTTCCGTCATTTGAAACCCAATGAGACAATTTTTTAGTCACATCAAATTCAATTTTTTCTTCATGCTGAACTGAAAGCAAAAAACCCCTAGTTTCAGGTTCGCTCTGCCACCCTAATCCTCCCGTAAACACATAGACATGAGTCGAATCATACTGATTTAAAATAATCGGAACATCCCACTTTACTTCCATATCAGCTGTTTGCTGTCTAATAAAACTCCGGTGAACGAAATCCCCTGAATAGTTATTCCACTCGGTTTCTTCGTGAGCATCGGATTTTATATTAACCTCAGAAACTTGAGCCGACTTAACCAATTTCCGAATTTTTTTTATTAAATCTTTCTCATCCTTGGAACGCGAATCGGCCACCCAATTAGACAACCTCACTAACATTAACTCCTCCCCACTAGGAGGCTTATGGAAAGGTGCTGGTTCTTGATCAGGTTTAGATCGAAACTCTAAACCAACCATTTCCTTAACAGCATTAACAAGCTTATCCTCAACTGATGAGGCGTAACGACTCGGCTGTTCATAGTAGACTTGTGAAAAATCCGCCTCGTAACCACCCTCCAATAAGATACGCCGCGACGGAATATAACCAGGCATATCGTTGGCCCAACCGTTAATCCAAACGCGTGACCAATCAAGTTCACGTTTAAGTCGAACCGAATAGTCAACCACTACCTCTCCAGCTAGAAAAACTATGGCCAATTCATTCCCAAATTTCCAAACTGACAAAGGATAATTAACCTCGTCTGAAATTTCACCGTTCGTGTCTAGTCTGGCCAACATAGCCTTAGCTAGTTGATGATGAAACCCACCAGACTGTAGCTGCTTCTCCCAATAATCCCTAGGCTTGGGCTTCATAAGTGGCAAAGAAATGCTACGTGTAATCACACTGGGCATCTGGGTAAGCTTGATGGTTTTATGGGCAAACAACCGCTTCGCTTCCTCAGCAATAGCCTTTCCATGGTTCTCGGCAATAGCAAGACTCCCACTTGGTTGAGGGCCAATATCTGCACCACAACCAATAGTCATCAACGACACAGCCTTACCGAATTCATTCTCAATCCAAGCATTCGCATATCCGGCCCAGTCACCTCCAATACGATTACGTGATCCAACTGTCGTGCAATGACAGGCATAATTAGCCCAAACCGCTCGTATATTTCCCTTTGAATCCTTCGCAAACAATACCGGTAAACTATGATCAACTGGTGCATTTCTCTGAAACCCAAACCCTACCCAATTACCACTACTAATAATTCTACGATTACCCCCAAAAGTCGCACGGCCAAGTGCCCACTCGAGCGACATAGGCTCACGTTTAGCCAAAGCATCAACAACAGCCTGTTCCATTTTTTCGATTACAAGCCGGGTATAACTCTCCACTCGATCATCCTGCTCCTTCGTAGTCCTCCCTTTCCATACGATTGGAGCATAACCTATCAATGTTGGAGCATTGTGCGTATGAGTAGCAGCAACAACCAATTGATCAGCATTTAATCCGTGTTTGGCCAGGCGCTTAACTAAACGATCTGTCACTATTTGACTTATCCCACAATTATCTAGCACAACAATGGCTATTGGCTTTTTGTCTCCGATCACCATTGCACGCGCCCAAAGCGATGTATCAACACCTTCATGCTCTGTCAGCCTCCCTCCATAACCCGCAAGCAAAACCGGCATATCGGGAGTTACATCAACTTTTGAAACACCTACAGAAAACGTAGAAGCTCCTGCTATAGAATTAAGAAAAACAAGACTAATAAACAGCTGGAGCGCAATCTTGTAAGAAATTGAATTCATTTCACCAAGAATCCTGCGCTCAATAATTTCTTATCGCAAGACCACTTTATTACTACTCTAATTAATTATTCTGGCCAATCAGTTCACCTTCATAAAAACTATCGGCAGTTAACGGATTTACGTAGACTTGAAAATTATCCAGATAACGCCCGGAGCAGGAGGCATGTATTGCGGGAATTGTTTCAGAGACAATGCCTTGGTAACTGAATTTAGGAGCATGGGACATGATGCCCTTATGGTCCCTCTTTATCTCCCCCTAACTCTTGATGAAGAAGACCAGTCTAAAGGCACCCCAATTTTTTTTGGTGGTTTAAATGTTTATCTTTCTCAAAAATTTAAGCTATTTCGTAAAGCTCCAAAATGGTTACGCAACATATTTAATTCAGAAATTATCATCCGTAGCATCGGCAAGATAGCAGGAAAGACACGCGGAGAAGATGTTGGCGAATTAACGCTTTCAATGATTCGAGGAGAAGAAGGCAATCAATTAAAGGAACTAGAAGAACTAGTTGTCTGGATCAAAGAAAACAATAAGCCAGACATAATTTGCCTCTCAAACGCTCTACTAATTGGCATGGCAGGGCGCCTTCGTGAGGAACTTGGAGTTCCGGTCGTTTGCCTACTAGAAGGTGAGGATACATTTTTAGATTCACTTCCAAGTCCAGAACGAGAGAAGTCGTGGTCAGAAATTCAACGAAGAGTTTCAGATGTCTCTTTATTTATCGCCCCAAGCCAATACTACTCGAATGTCATGGTTGACCGAGCCTCAATTCCTCGTGAACGGATAGTGCAAGTCTATAATGGCATCAACCTTGAAGGTTATAAGACCAGCCCATTACCTGCCTCGCCTCCTATTCTTGGTTATTTCACTCGTCTTTGCCCAGAGAAGGGACTCGACAGCTTAATTGATGCTTATATTAAAATACGGCATTCCGGACGGATTCCTAATCTAAAACTCGCTGTCGGCGGTGGTTGCCAGCCTATCGATGAACCATTTGTTGAAGAACAGAAAAATAAACTTCGTAAGGCCAGTCTTACGGATGAAGTTACATTTGAGGTTAATATTGATCGTGATAGAAAACTTAAATTTTACAACCAACTCACACTATTAAGCGTACCGGCTATGTATGGAGAAGCTTTTGGTCTTTATATTGTTGAAGCAATGGCCAGCGGCGTGCCGATTATTGCCCCAGATGATGCAAGCTTTCCTGAAATGGTCAAAGAAACTGGAGCAGGGGTGGTTTTCAAAAAGGATAGTAAGGAGACATTAGTAAATACTATTGAAGAACTCCTACTAAATCCAGAAGAATTGGGAAAATATGCCAAAGCTGGACGCGCTGCGGCTTCCAGTACTTTCAATATTCAAAAGATGGCCAGCTCTTACATAAAGCAATTCACCAATCTCATATAACGGTTTACAGCTTTTCGCCTCTCAGCGACAGCGTTACAATCGGTTTCCGTGAAAAGGCCCTTCTCTCAGTCTAGCACATTCTGTGTAGCCTTTGCTGCCGCTATTCTTAATGGCTGCAAGCCGAGTACTATGGAGAATTCTTCATACTCCATCGAATCTAAGCCTGTACCACAAGAAACCAATGTTGTGAATGAACTTGATCCACAAATACAAGCGAAGACCCAAGAGCACAAATACACAAATCGCCTAGCCAATGAACCATCCCCTTACTTAGAACAGCATAAACATAACCCAGTAGACTGGTATCCTTGGGGAGATGAAGCCTTTAAAAAGGCTAAAGATGAGGACAAACCCATCTTGCTAAGTATTGGCTACTCAACTTGTCACTGGTGCCATGTTATGGAGCGAGAATCTTTCGAAGACGAGGCAACAGCAAAGGTAATGAACGAAAACTTTGTTTGCATAAAGCTGGACCGTGAGGAACGGCCGGATGTCGATAAAATTTATATGACATTCGTGCAAGCAACCACTGGTGGTGGCGGTTGGCCACTAAATGTGTGGCTCACACCAGATCTCAAACCATTTTATGGAGGCACATATTATCCACCAGTAGCCAAATTTGGCCGAGCCAGTTTTACGGATGTACTTACCCAGCTGGCAGACGCATGGAAAAACCAACGTAAAGATATTATCGATTCGGCCAATGACATAAGTCAAAAAATTGCTGAAAGCATCTCACTCAAAGCTAAAGAAAACATCAAACTAAATCCTATATGGCTAGATCAAGCCATAGATAAGTTCAAATCCGAATACGACCCCCGCTACGGTGGATTTGGCGCTGCCCCTAAATTTCCTCGGCCTAGCCAACCGCTTATGCTCCTACGCCATGCCTATCGTATTGATGATCAGGATGCCATTAATATGGTACTCAATACCTGTGACAGAATGGCGGCAGGAGGCATGTACGACCAGATCGGCGGTGGATTTGCACGTTACTCTGTGGATGAGAAATGGCTTGTGCCACACTTTGAAAAGATGCTCTACGACAATGCCCAGTTATTGCATCTCTACCTCGATGCTTACCTTGTAAGTGGAGACAAAAAACACGCTACCATCGCACACGACATTATTCGCTATATCCTTCGCGATATGCGTCATAAGGATGGAGGGTTCTACTCTGCGGAAGACGCTGATAGCGAGGGTAAGGAAGGCAAGTTTTACTGCTGGACTGAAGCTGAACTTAAAACGCTTCTAACTGAAGCTGAATTCACTGTAACCAAGCGTTATTTTGGCATCACTGAACATGGAAATTTTGAAGATCACAGTGACCCAGATCCACTCAAAAACCAAAACGTCTTAAGCATTGTAGACCCTAAGTTGACCGAGGAGAATTTAAAAAAACTTAATTCTGCTAAACAGAAAATGTTTAAAAAAAGAACGAAGCGTGTACGACCACATCTGGACGACAAAATTCTTTCCTCATGGAACGGCCTAATGCTTGGAGCAATTTCTCGTGCATCGGCTGTGCTTAGTGAGCCCAAATATCTTGAAGCTGCTGAAGCCAATCTTACTTTTCTCCAAATGGAACTTTGGGATTCTAAATCAAAAACTCTCTATCACCGATGGCGCAGCGGCAAACGTGACAATGTTCAGTTACTCGACGCTTATGCTTTTTTGCTTGATGGAGTATTGCATCTTTACGAGGTAACGCTTGACCCTAAACACCTACAATTCGCCATCGACCTGACAGATGGAATGGAAACTCGATTCTATGATGAATCCAATGGCGGTTTTTGGCAAAGCACTGATACCCCACATCTTATTCTTCAAGTGAAGGAGGACTATGATGGTGCGGTGCCTTCAGGCAACTCCGTAGCCGCACTTGGATTACTAAGACTTGGCAAAATTACTGATAATAAAAAGTATATAGATATGGCTGAAAAGACACTGACTCTGTTCAGCGACAATTTGGACAATAACCCACGAACTGTACCTTACTTACTACAGGCACTTGACTACATTATCCATGAACCCAGACGCGCAGTCATTACGGGTGACCCAAAATCATCTGGAGCACAAGATTTGATTGCTGCTGCCCACTCCGTTTATCAACCAAACAAGGTTATACTTGGAGTAGCAGGCCCTGTGGAAGATTTTGCCAAGAAATTGCCGCCTGGCAAACAATCCGAAGTTTATCTCTGCACTGGCAGTGCTTGCCAAGAACCGACCGTTAACAGCTCAAAACTAAGAGAAATGTTAGCAGCAAAAAAACTTCCTTAACCGTGCGATGCATTGTCACAGCAGGGCCGACATACGAGCCTATTGATCAAGTTCGAAGATTGACAAATCACTCCACCGGTATTCTCGGCACTGGCCTAGCCAAGCGCTTAGCTGCCGATGGCCACGAGGTAATTCTGCTTCGCGGTATAATGGCTACCTACACAGAATCCATAGAAAGCTTGGACACTAGAATATTCACCACAACAGACGACTTAGCAGAAAAACTAAAACAACTAGCTGAAGAATCCTCTAATACATTAGCTGTCTTCCATGCCGCTGCAGTAAGTGATTTTTGTGCTGGATCAGTATTTCAGAGAAAATCGAATGGCAAATTAATCCCAGTGAATAACGGCAAACTAAGTACTCGCGACGGCAAGCTACTACTTGAGCTCTGCCCTACACAAAAAATTATCTCGAAACTTCGATCATGGTATAAAAAAGCTCAAATATTCGGCTGGAAATACGAAGTTGATGGAAATCGCTTAGCAACGATTGGCACTGCAAAAAGACAAATCGACGAAAATGAAACAAATGCCTGTATTATAAACGGCACTGCCTACGGTGATGGGTTTGGATTGTTAAAAAAAGGTAGCGAAACTGCAAAACATTTGGATAACACCAAGATGCTTTTTGATACTCTAGCTTGCCTAATCAAGAGCGCCTAACGCGGCGACGCCTCCTGCACTGCCTTCATTAATTCCTGAAATTCAGGACTAGAGAAATAATATATTATAGTCAAAACACCAAATACGAAGCTAAGGATACACATTTGTTTTGCCCGTGAAGCGGCAATATTAGCGCCATCATAATCACCCTGCTGAGTTTTAGAGTTTGCTTGCGCTGCGAACAATATTCCGGCGATCCCAAAAGGCAAACAACAGAAGATTGTGCAGAGAATAGCCGGGACAAGATAGTTAATCTGAATCACTCTCCCACTTTGACCCTTCTGACCCTTTGATAGGTCTACTGAAAACTTAGACACATCACGCAGTCGCACCCATTGTTTTTCGCCCATTTCACAGACAAGTGTATTTGCATCAGCTCGGCCCTCTTTAATCCACTCGCGAACCTCTTCCAGTTCAACTGGGCTGTATTCTTGTAAGTCTGACCCAATAATTTTATACGGCATACGAATTTCTATAAGTAGAGAGCTTTCCGTAAATCGGCGACTAAATAAGTGATATGGGGATAACGATTACTCATATCAAACTCAATACACTTTAGGATAATCTTCTCCACATCAACAGGAATGGATGGATTTAAGTCTCGTGGATTAGCAAAAAACTGAGAACGATCCTTCTGCTGCATAAGCACCTCTTTACTAGTATTACCATTGAAAGGCTTTTGACCTGTCAATGTTTCATACATTGTAACACCGAATGCAAAAATATCTGCACGTTGATCAATCTCTCTTCCCCTTAACTGTTCAGGCGCCATGTACACTGGAGTACCAGGGTTATCTGGCATCTTAGTAGGAACCTCAGGCACCGGTCTGGATAAATCGAAGTCGCACAACCGAACATTTCCGTTCCGGCTTACCAAAATATTCTCTGGTTTGAAGTCATAATGTAGATACCCGCAATCATGTACATGCTCAAGCGCCTCGGCGACATCAATTAAAATGTTTCCAACATACTGCTCAAGTACCGGATCTGCCCGTGAGATAAGAATTTTTAGATTCGGGAACTCACAATATTCCATTGTGAGATATAGATCTCCCTTAATTTTTCCATGACCCAAATATTCAACGATATAAGGATGCTTACAGACCTTTTCCAGAATTTCGCAACCCGAAACAAAACGCTTTTTTGACTTAGAGTCTTTTCGCAATTCAGAATGAAGCCTACGAACGGCAACAGGATGTTTATCAGGATCGATAGCGAGCCAGATATCAGCCATACCTCCACTATTTACAACTTCCTGAAGATCATAGTCACCGAAATGACCAGACTCACCCGGTTCCGGGTTTTTGCTTCCAATAAAATCGAACAGACCCATCGAATATAGTCTTTCAGTAAAGTTAGGCGTTTTTGGATTTTGTGAAATGCTGGTCCTGGTTCCGCGAACGGCATTCTGCAGCAC
>NYWG01000232.1 GCA_002684915.1 Verrucomicrobiales bacterium | reverse complement strand
GGCGACTCAGTCTTATTGGCCATGATGCAATCTGTCGATCCGCCTAACTAAGCAACACTACCAACTCACTTCCTCAAATAATGCTATTAAGGCCATTTTTCATTGGCCGCTTCTGTTGCATCAGCATTTGGCGTCTCGTGAAATTCAGAGGACGATTGTGCTTTACCTGTTGTGAGCGTGCGGCTCGCTGTTGCTGGAAGAATGCTCGACGAACATTGGCGAGGGCAGGATCACGCTGGCTGCGGCGCTTCCACTTTCTCCTGGGGAAAGGGCCCAATCCATCGTACCCTGTGCCGTTCATAGGTTCGACTGCTGGATACTTCTGCTGCAGGAACAAACCAGATGCGGCGCTTGAAGAGTACTTCACCTTGTTCGTCTTGCCATCGATTGTGAACACATGCCACCAATTGTTCCTCCCATCAATGGCCCCCTTGTCAGCTTCGCTCGCCTTAAATACCCCAGCAATGCCGGCACCATGGTACAATGTCACCACGGCTCCTGAGCCTTCTCTGAGGACGCCTCTCCGGCCGTAGTCATACACCTTGAATGCCATGTCACAATGGATTGTGGCACCTCTGCATCTATCAGTTCCTTGGAAGAAAGTAGTCTCTGGCCCGTAACTGCTCGTATCATCTTTTTCGAGAGTTGCGCCCATACCATATCCCCAGTTTGGACCTCTTCTGTACCACAAAGTCTTTTTCGAACCCCAATACGTATGTGAGTCCAAATCGTATGGTTTTCGATCCCAAGTCACTACCGCTCGCCACTGATTGGCTGCCATGACAGGAGAGAGCTTGGCTGCGCCAGGGCCCCAGCAATTCATGTTACCCGTGACCTCAAACTCCTTGTCCGCTGCGATGTAACCACCACCTTTGACCTTGAGCGTTGCTTTGCCCAGAGAGACGCCCCAGAAGCGGTACCAACCCCACCAGGTCTTTCTTGTCTGACCATTCAATGTTACTTCAACGCCATTGATCCCACGATTGTTTCGAGCATCGGTGATTATTCCACAGACTGTGTAAGTAATCTGCTTGCACTTCGCAGGAGGTTTTGGCCACAACACTGCACCAGGCCACACATACGCAGCCAGCTTTGTTCTGCCCCATTGAGAACCATCTAGAGTGTATCCAGGCCAACACTTGTACTCTAGCGATTGGCCATACACGAGAGGAAACTTATTTCCTGCATCAGGTGTTGAGTATGCTGGACCAAACCTTCGGCAATACGCCCACTTCATGCCCTTTATTTTGGTATCGTCCTTGGCTTCTTTGCAGTCTGGACCAACATAACACCAAGGTTTCCACCAGCTCATCCCTGCTTTGGGCAATTTTTCCCACCAATTGGTGCTCCTCCCCCAAATGCCACAAAAGCTACCTTTCCAGCCCTGTCCAGGATTTATGCACTTGCATGCTTTGGCATCTGCTGATGTGTCGGTCCACATAAGGGAGGATTTATCTGCTGCCACCATTTTATCAGCGTCTGGAGTTTGCACTGACAACAATGGGCCATCTGTTTTTTCAGAACCACTGCTTGCACCATAAATTGTAAGCACGTGTGCACCTCGCCAAACGAAAGCTTCGAAGTTTGCGACACCTTTGCCTCTCTTCAAGTAGCGACCGTCGAGCTCAGCTTTCCAGCCCCAGGCATAGTTCTGGCCAGACTTGAATTTCCACTTGCCTTTTGCACCACTGAAAAGCTTGAAACTGATAATATGTCCAACCTGTTTACTGCTGCCCTGATCGCAGATGTCTGCATTGGCGGCAGATGGGAAGGAGTCACCAGCAGCTTTGCAGTATCCGACTGTGGCACTTCCTCCTGCCTTGTCCCTCAGGAACCACTTTGGCCAGAACCACCTTGGCTTCCTGTGACCAGCATTGACGCTTTGGTAGGTAATTATTTTGCCGGCCATCCATCCTGCCACATCGCTTCCATAGGTGCTTGCTACATGAGATGAAGCAGCTTCCATAAGTACAGCATTCGAAACCTTTGGAACGCCCATTGTCACTACAACTGGCTGACAACCTGTGTCTAAATGACCTTCGGGGTCTACGAACTTCCCATCAATTCCACAAGACACTGAGAACGTGTTGGCACCCGACGTTGCCGAGCCATCCAAGGTATGACCGATATCGCATGTGTACAAGATCTCCATGGGAAAATAAACACCGCCTGCGATACCAGCTCGTGCCTTTGGAGTTCGAGGGGCCCTGCCACAACGAATAGGCTCGCAGCACTTAGGACTCTCCAACTTGCCAGTTATCTGGCACTTTGTTTCAAACTCAGTATCAGCGCCAGGCTTGCCACCAATTGTGTAGCCGTCCCAGCATTTGTACCCTGCTGACTCGCCATAGTCAATCGACTTGAGCATGTCTTTCGGCCCCATGGTATATGGGAGCACTGAAGGCGCACCACAACTGACTGCCCTGCATTTGAACATCTCAGTCAGCTCACCAGTCGACAAACATGAACAAGTGAACTCTCTGCGTGCTTTTGATGCACTGGCATCTGTGGAGTAGCCTGGCTCGCATTTATACTTCAATGTTTCAGGGAAGACGACATCACCATCATGCATGTTTGTACTGTCAAATTGCCGACGCTTGTATACACTGACACCATTTTCGATCTGGAGGAAGGATCCGCCAGAACGTTTCCTCAGTTCTCCCTTTGCCAGGCTTGGGGGTTTATTTGCACATTCAACGGGCACACATGTCTTCTCACCGTCTACTACGTCGCTATAATGACCGCTGGGGCAGATGCACATGTAATCATTGACCAAATCTTGGCAGACCCCAGGACCACAACCATGAGGGCCACAATCATCCTTGTTACCGCAGACCTTCTCACCGCCTACTTCCGTGATCTCAAAGCCACTCTCACAGTTGCATGTGTAATCGGCGATCAGATCTAGACATTGGCCATGAGGGCCACATGTGTGCGTCTCGCATTCATTGATATTAACACACTGAAGTTCCGGAGATGGCGCAGAAAACTCTCCTGTTGGTAAGCACTGCACATCGAAGGTCTTTGGTGCATCCCACTCACCACCAGAAGTGAAGCCATCGAGGCACTCGAACGTTGCTGTTTTGCCGTAGACAAGTTCCTTAATGCCTTTTGGCAAAGAGGCATTGGCCAACAGTGGCAAGGGCCCGCAAGACACGGGCTCGCACTCACCTTTGTTAGCCTTCTCGAACTTACCGTCAGCCTGGCATTTGATATTGAAACTCCGATCACCGCCAGGAGAACCGTTCACGGTGAAGCCATCATCGCAGAGAATTTCAACGATCTGAGGGAAGTGCACATTGCCAAGGTCAGGAATCGTTGAATGCCTCACGTTGAGCTTCTTTGGAGGATTGCCGCATTTTACAGGATTGCAATTTTCGAGCTTGCCAAAGGTTCCGTCTTTATCGCACTCCAACTCATATTTCTTCTTTCCTTTGGCGTCGCCATCCAAGGAAAATCCTTCGAAGCAGGTGTACTCCACCTTTTGCTTGTAGTGGAGCGAGTTTCCACGGCGGAAGGCATTCTGGGCTTCATCAGGCACACCGCATACCACAGGCATGCATTCAAGGACGGCTGACAATTCGCCAGTATCCAAGCAGCTGACTGAAAATTTGTCATCGCCATTGGCAGTTCCATCCACAGTATGGCCTTCGTCACACTCATATTTTATGACATCGGGGTACTTCGCAGTTTTTGCCGATGCTTTTCCGTTCTTCACCTCTGGCGGATCAGCACATTCCACGGCTTTACACTCATCTGTTATCTCAACGAAAGACTCGTCAGCCTGACATTCCGTACTCAGTGTAGTTCCCCCACCAGCTTTTCCAGTGAGAGTGTATCCCACCAGGCAATTATAATTCACAGGTTCAGCCTCAAAGTCAACTTTGATACCCGCAAGTGTCGGTGGCACGGTCGCTGCATTATCCTTGAGTGGCGGAAGGCCACAGACCACTGGCGAGCACATTTTTTCCTCAGGTTGGTCCTCCTCAAAGTAACCGTCTGGGCAAATACAATTGTAGTCGTCAACAAGGTCCTCACATTCACCAACTCCACATTGGGAAGGTCCACAATCATCGATGTTGCCACAGATCTTCTCACCGGTTCCTTCTTCAACAATCTCTTCGAAGCCTTGATTGCAACTGCATTCATAGTCCAACAGCTTATCAACGCAATTCCCGAATGGCCCACAGGTGTGGGAAGCACAATCATCAATATTGGCACAATGTCCAATGCTTGGGGGCTTTGAGAACTCAGCGGTATCCTCGCAATCCAATATAAAGGACTTCGCAGCCTCGTTGTCTGTCATATCCACGCTGTAACCATCCTCACACGCGAAGGCGATCGAATCCCCAAAGACTTGTACATCTGTGTTGTCCGGCACTGCGTGATCGATCTCAGGAGGCTTCCCACATTTGACCGGTAAGAATTCTCTGACGCCTTTCAAGGTGCCGTCTGTTTGACTTTCGATTTTCATCAGAATACCCTTATTTGGAATCTGGCTCATCGAATACCCAAGATCTGCGACTGCAAGCACGCTATCTGGGTAGAAGATCTCAACTGGTGAAACAGCACCATTGGCGATTTTAGGCGCAAAGCCACAAGAAACAGGTACGCATTCTGGCAACTCAACAAAGTTGCCACTCACTGGGACAAAATCGCCAAGTGCCTCACATTTCAGCGAGTACTCTGCTTGGCCGCTGGCTTTGCCAGTGAGTGTGTAGCCTGGTTCACACGCGTACTTAGCCTGGTTGCTGAAGACCAGATCGCCTTCTGCAGCTTCCACGAGATTCGTGTACTTGAATCTTGGAGCTGGTCCACAGAGGACTGGCCTGCACTTCTGCCTCTCAGTAAACTCGCCTGTTGCCTGGCAGGACACAGAAAATCCGCCTGCACCAGCCGCGGTGGCGTCCACCGTGTGTCCACGATCACACGTGTACTGGGCGATCTCTGTGTAGACGAATTCCCTGTCTTCACGTTGACCGTTTTCAATTTGATGAGGCATGCCACATCTTACAGCCTCGCACTTCTGAGCTTTAGGCTCCAGCAAGAACAGCCCTGTATATTGACAAGGCATGTTGAAAGTTTTGTTACCCTTTGCATCACCATCAACGGAGAAGCCTTCGTTGCATATGTACACGGCTATATTAGGATATTTAATTTCCTGTTTTGCCTGCTTTGAGTTGTCAATCTTTCGTGGCTTTCCACAGTTCCTGGCAGCACACGTCGCCATGCCAAACCACTCACCATAAAGCTGCTCGCCAAATTTACCCTCTCGGACGCAGCGCAGTTTGTTCCTTGTTAACTTGCCGTCGTACCCCTTTTCGCATGTGATCGAGCATTTTGGTTTTTGCTTAGTGTTCCCTGAAGTGCACTGTTCAGCAGCGTGCTCCGTTGGAGGCGGCATGCCACAGTCAAAGTCACCGGACGCATCCATGAACTGCTTCCTTAGTACATCGGCTTGTTTGCCACAGGTTTCATCAGCCCTGTCGATAACCGTTTGGATTTCGTCTTTGCTTTTGTGTACGTCCTTCGCCTTCGTTTCACTGACTTCGTCTTTCATCATCAAGGCGTCTTCCATAATCATGCCAGCTTCTTCTTCAAGCTTTTTGGCGTTGTCTTCGAGCATATGATAAAAGCGAATCTGCTCTTTGCTGACGTCTTTGTCCTCTTCCCATCCCCCAAGACGGCTGTCTCCTGTTAAAGGGTGCTTGATCTCATCTGGTGGTTCTGCACCTTTGATGTTCTTCTTAGCAACCTTCTTCTTCTTGCCAGCTCG
>NYWG01000231.1 GCA_002684915.1 Verrucomicrobiales bacterium | reverse complement strand
AAGATCGTTTTTCAGGAGAAGCTCTTCAGGAAAGTAATGCTGCTCTTTACCAAGAGTACAAAGCAGAAACTTCAAGTAAGTGGTTATTTCTCAAGGAGGTAAATGGATTAGATGCATCAAAACTTAGTGAAATCACCAAGAAGGGAACAGCTGAACAATCAGACAATGAGAAAGTCGTAGCTCAAGCCTCGATTGAAGGTGATCGACAAACACTTAAAGCTGACTCATTTATACCTGCTGCAATGGCTGTTATTTATTTACTGCTATTCTTTTACTTCAAAGGTATTGGAGGATATAAACCACTTAAAATTGAAGATCTTAAAAAGGAATAAATAAGATTTTAGATTCATAAAAAGGGCGACCTTTCGGTCGCCCTTTTTTATTATCTAATAAAACTTAAAGGCCTAGTCGTCGAGTATGGTAAGCAAGTCGTTGATCTGCATTCATCGATGCAAAATCAGGACGCCCATTAATATCTTTTGGCCAATCAGAATTGGATACGCTATCCACTGAAGTGTCAGGTTTTTTTTGTTTAGCCAAGGGGTTTTGCTTAAAAGTTATAGTGGTCTTGCCATCATCTTCCCCATAACGCATAGATTGCTCAGTTAGCTCAAGATCCTTCTCAAGTGTACGGTTTGGAATAATGCCTTTTCCCTGTAATACACCATGATAAGCATGGACAGCTTCCTCAGGTGAAATCTTATCCTCAGCAATAAACCTCAAAAACTCAATAAACGCCAACTGATGCTCGGCGTTGTTAATCTTGCGACCAAAAAGAGCCAATCTCGCCCCATATTTCTTAGCATCATGTAATAAGCGAAAGGCATCGTAGGTTGTGCCTGCACTGCCGCCCAGCACCCCAACAGCCATATTAGAATCGTACTGACAAATCTCCTCCATAGCTCGCGGACCATGGTAAACAATCTTAAGAAAAACCGGACGACCTGCCTCAGTAATCCCTGCTAGAGTTCTCAAAATTTGATCGTTAATAAATCCACCCAATTTTTCAGGAGAAATACCGCTATCCAAATTAGGATCAAAGACTTCTAGAAAGTATCTAAAATTTTTCCGCTCAGCCTCTTCACGAAACTGATGAAACGCTTCTAAAGTTCTTTTGTCTCGCTCTAGATCGTTGAGATATGTCACAGAATAAAGCCCAAGATTAGCACCTGAAAACTCATTGTCGCTGCGGTCACAATCAAGTTCTCCACACTGGATATGATCAATGCTTGCAGAACGAAATGACTGAGCAGGATGACTTAGATAATTACCATGCCGCACAGCCCAAACATCTGTAGCGTCATTGGCTCGAGCAGCTGGAGTAATATGTGAATTACGGAAAAGCTCCTCCTTAATAGTTAACTGTTCATTAACATGGGCTGACATAAGCATAATATCAACCAACCCCTGCGCCACAACTTCACGAATAATGTCTAGAAATTCAGGTAGATTACGATAACCAAACTCGTCACGAGTCCAAATTTCCGGTGAAAATTGCGCAGGGTGTGATCCCTTCTCTGAAAGATAACGACGATTGCCTAGAGCTTGAACCCCAAAGGCCATATCGGGATCCTTTGCATCGGCAATGATGAATGAATCTCGCACTGCAGGGTTTTCCCTGTATGCAGCAAGCTTGGCATCTAACGATTTCATTAAGCACTCATAGAGCTAGAGTAATCCTAACCTTTAAGCCGATTAAGAATCTCGTCAGTTACTGCCTTGACGACTGTTTCAGCTTCTGGGTCGGCTGCAGCAGCACTACCTGCACCCTGATTAGGCACCTCACATGTAACACCTGGACGCCACTCATCATTATCACATAACTCGCATTCTTTAAGTCCAATACGAGGATCAGGAACCCCCAACTTTTGTTTAATCTCTAGAAGATCCTTCAAATGTTTAGGTGAGAATTGCTTTGGCTTAACACCAAGCTGAGTCGTAACTAGAACAGTTCGACAATAGGCTTCGACAATCTCCATCTTGAAATAAGCATCCTCGATAGTGTTACTCCAAGAGACCACACCGTGATTTTCCATTAACACAGTGTTATGTTTGTCAACCAACTCCGCAACTTTAAGCCCCATCTCAGGAGTCCCAGGTGTTTCATAAGGGGCAATCGGAACACGACCAATAAAAACTTCAATCTCAGGAATCATACAGGTTGGAGGCTGTACACCTGCCACTGCAAATCCAGTTGCATACGGAGGGTGAGCATGGGAAACCGCTCTTGCCTTTGGCTGCGCTTTCATGATCGACAAGTGCATCAGAATCTCACTAGTACGTTTCTTAACACCTGCTAATTGATTTCCTTCAAGATCTACCAAACATAAATCTTCCGGCTTCATAAAACCTTTTGAGACAAGTGTAGGCGTACAAAGCACTACGTCTTCCGTCAAACGAATCGAAAGGTTACCCCCATTGCCATCAACATATGCTCGCTGCCATAAACGACGACCCACATCACAAATCTGTTCCTTTAATTCATGTACCGCAGGACTATTGAACAATCTTTCAAGATCCGCTTTCGAGGAGCTTGCTCGCACAGACTGATCAATCTCACGCCCTCCCAGCGATCCATTATTTATTGAGGTTGAACCAGTTATAGAGCCTCCAGTTCTCTTAACCTGATTCGCATCCAATTCATTAATTCGATCACGTGCTGAAGGAGTAATCACTGCATCCGATGGAATACTTTCAAGCCCTCCTCCTCGATGCAATTCGTCAATATCCTTTACACTATAAACTTTCTTCATCTGTTATTTAAATTAGTTCTTTGGTTGGTGATAAACACTATCTACAAGGGCAACATTTATTGCGTCTATTGGTGTTCGTTCAGCAAATGGGGATGCCGCTTCCCTGCCCTCTATAAATCCTATTGTCTGCCCAACATCTCCACCAAGTGAATCATAAACCACCAAACTCGGTTCTGCTGTCATAGCTTCGGGAGGATTATCGCCGCTCTGAAACTGATCACGGGTATAGGGGTTAACGATCAGCCAACGTCCACCTTCAAAAGCTGGAACCGACTGACTAAACGTCACTCGCCCGATGACTTTACCCAATCTCATACTATTTTTCTTCCTCCATTCTATCTATAATACCAGTGATCATCATACGAACTGGGCTACGGTTATCACCTACCACATTCCTTGCAGCGGCACCATCGGAAGTCACAATCACACGCTGATGCATCCCAGCGCCATAAGGATCAATGGCAATAATAGGCGTCCCATCATTCTCCCCCTCGAGATTAATTGGCTGACAGACAACCATTCGCCATCCATCAAAACTTGAATGCTTTCGTGTTGCCACAACGTTACCTTCAACTCGAGCCAAACGCATAACTAGTAGATTCTTAAGTTATCAACCATAACACAGCGACGCACACGAGTGAATGTTCTTGGGTTAGTCACACCTTCCCCTGTCGGAGTGGCAATTGAAAAACTCAAGTATCCTTCGCCTCCCAAGCCTAACCCTGCCATAGAAGGACCATTTTTCACAAATAGAGTGGTATCAAGTGCTCGTCCCATAGCTGTCATATTGTTAACATCGTGCGAGTGAATGATAGCCGTGTGGCGATAATTGTGCTCTGACTTCTTAGCTGCCTCGATACCTTCCTCGATGCTACGAATACGCACTATTGGGAGCATCGGCATCATTTGCTCTTCTTCAACAAAAAGATGATCAGCATTTGTCTCTGCAAAGAGTAATTGAGTTCCAGGGGATATGTTGGCATCCGCAGCCTGAGCTAAAAATGAGACATCCTTGCCAATGAAATCCTTATTAGTTGAAGCATGGCCACACCCCGCACCTTGCCCTTCCGGAAAAACAAATGCAGCTTGCGTCAACGCATCAAGTTGCGAACTGTTTAACCGAACTGCAGCGTGACGCTCCATCGCGCCCATGAAGTCATCAGCAACACTATCCAAAACAAATACCTGTTTTTCACCAATACAAAGTAAATTATTATCATAACTGGCACCCTGCACCACACAACGAGCTGCGCGATCTATATCTGCGGTATTATCCACAAGCACTGGAGGATTACCTGGCCCAGCACAGATCGCACGCTTCCCAGTCTGCATTGCAGCCGCAACAACACCCGGCCCACCAGTAACACAAAGCAAACGAACATTTTCATTTGCACACATTTCTTTAAACGAATCAAAAGTTGGTTGCTCGATTATGCATGCAATATTTTCGATGCCAGTTGAACGGTGGATCGCTTCATTAAATTTACGAACTGCCATTGCAGCACAACTTGCAGCAGCTGGGTGAGCGTTGAAGACCACTGCATTCCCAGCAGCGACGATATTAACAATATTCCCGGCAAGCGTAGGGATCGAATGCGTAGAAGGAGTAACAGCACCAACCACACCAAAGGGGGTATACTCTTCCAATGTAATTCCATTATCTCCACTTCTCCCGTCCGGACTAAGCCACTCAACTCCTGGAACATCACGAATAATATGAAGCTTCTCGATCTTGTGATCTAATCGCCCGATCTTGGACTCCTCAAGTTCGATTCGGCCCCACTCATCAGCATTGGCTTCACACATCCCTTTAACGACCTCAATAATTTTCCGGCGCGCCTCAACTCCTTGCTTTCGCAATTCAAGAAAAGCACCTGAAGCTGCGTCGCAAGCGTCGTTTGCATTTTGAAATACACCAAAATCTCTACCACTACTGCTTTTACCTCCGCAGCCACAAGATCCATTATCATTTTTGACATCCGGAGTGGAAGACTCACCACCCAAGCGCCCTAGGACATCTTGGATTACATCACGGATCAACGCTTCATTAACTGCATTAGCCATATTGATTTCTGTAAGTTATTTTTTATTAGTATTGACCAATCCAAATTAAGAGTGATCGTCTATTTTTGCGTCATAGATTATCTGACCGAGTGCATCCACAGAGTCAACAATACCCACCACTACAGCATCCACAGGGGCAGCCTTCATATTGGGTGCCAACCGCGCAGAACTGCCTTGGGTAAACATTATTAATTCCCCCTCCCCAGCACCAACCGAGTCGACGGCTATAATGGTATTTTTCCCAGGACGAAATTTGGTTGGATCTTTTTCGTCGACCAACTGAGGGCGCACTAGCAGCAACTTACGGCCACTCAATGCTTCATCCTTCTTGGTTGCGACAACTGACCCCTCTACTCGGGCAAGGAACATTCCTATACCTCCTTATTTCTTGGTTTTTGGCAAAACCGTACCAACGTCACTATGTGGACGCGCAATAACGTGCACACTTACGATTTCACCTCCAATAGCCTTAACGGCTTCAGCCCCGGCATCAGTCGCAGCTTTCACTGCAGCAACATCTCCGGTGACACAGGCACTCACTAGAGCACTGCCTACTTGCTGCATCGGGCCGGACAACTCCACGTTGGCAGCCTTCAGCATGGCATCAGTTCCTTCAACCAGGGCCACAAGGCCTCTAGTTTCTATCAATCCTATAGCTTGTTGAGACATATTAGTTCTTTATTTTGTTAGGTTTAAAAATTTAGTTTTGTTT
>NYWG01000230.1 GCA_002684915.1 Verrucomicrobiales bacterium | reverse complement strand
TTTTGGAATTTTAGGGATAATTGCATGGAAATTAGGGATTTTGGATCTGTTAATTGATACATACTACGCACCCCCAAGTGAATGGAATTTATTTTAAAGCAACTAAAGATGAATCACAATAATATCGAGCTACTGCTAGTAACTATTGCTTTAAATATCAGACTTTAGATCTAAAAATCTCCAAACTGGTTCTGATTCAAAATATTTTTTCTCAAAATCTTCAACAATATTCTCGTCGGATCTCCACTTCACATACTTGTCATAATGTTCTCTTGATTTCCATTTGCTAAAAAACTCAAATTCACCAAGACCTTCTTGATGTTCGCAAAAGTATATAGAGCAACACCCTTCAAAGGATTTAATTTTCGGCATCAATTCTCTTATTGAGTTTAAATACTCTTCTTTTAGATGATGTTTAATTTTAACCGTTAAAGCTACAAATATTGGAGCTTCACAACTTGAGTCTCCTACTCCACAGCTACCAGAATGATGCCTTTTTATTTTAAGATTGAACACGTATTTTTTATAAAATTATTATTAAATAAAAGATTCAGTTAAAAATGTAATTAAGTTTTCTTTTTAAAAGCGCACTTAAAAGATATTTTTATTGTAGTAATTTTTTGAAGTCTTCAAGCACACCTGACGTAAAGGCGAACCAAATAAACTGGGCTATCATCACAATGACTCCAGATGCATATACTATTAGTGTTGGAACACCAGTAGTTTTAATAAAATCATTAGTTTTAGAATAAGCTTTCGAAATGAGAACCTTCAACATGTCCCATTTAATAACTTATCAAAGGTAATAATTCAAATTGGTTGTTTCATTATAAAGCAGTTTACTGATAAACCTCATCTCTTAACTTTGATTCATAAAACAGTTTTATTCATAGATAATTATGAATTGTGCGCTGGCATTCATTTCTTTAAAGTAATGAATAAATAACTGTTCCATAACAGTCACAAAATGAAATATATAATTGGAGCTAATTCTTCACTAATCACTAAAAAACTCGGCTGCTTTATTCTTTTTATCTATTGCGCACATGTAGTATTCGCTACCGATCTAAACTCAGATATTTTTTACGAACGTGACAGAGTCCAAGAGATTCATCTCACAATTAACGAACTAAATCTAAAAAGCATGAAAGATTCATTGCCTATACGTAAATATGTCCCTGCAAATTTACGCTGGCGCGACATTCAATTGGAAAATATTGGTGTGCGTTTTAAAGGTGACAGTTCTTCCCTTCCAAATCAGAAACACAAGCGGGGCTACTTAATTAAGGTTTGTGAATTTAATAAAAGCACTCGTTTTCTTAAGCTTCGTCGTATCGCGTTGGATAATGGAATTCAATTTGGCAGCCTTTTTAGCGAGCCGATCGTGACCGATATTTTAAGAGATATGGAAGTGCCATCATCTCGCTATAATTATGCCAAGCTATTTATTAACGGTGATTATCAGGGCATATACGGTAACGTTGAGCGTATAGATGAGTCGTTTATTGAACGACACTTCGGATCAAGTCGAGGGCTCCTATTCAAAGTTCACAAGCCTGGACCAGGAGCCAATTTCTCTTATGTAGGTGATGACATAACTCAATATAAAAAAGCATTCGAACCAAAGAATAAAGATGCAGAAAACTCATTTAATGAACTTGTCGACTTCATTAAAAAAATAGACAAAAGCAATAAATCAAATTACGAGCAAACCCTTAATGATAATTTAATGTTAGATAATTTCTTAAAAACAACCGCGGTAATGCTTTTTGCTGGTTGCTTTGATCAACTTACTGGATGGAATCCTCACAACTATTATCTCTATCACAATCCCAAAACAGATCGATGGAGCTATATACCCTGGGACTTGGATGTCGGATTTGCTGACCACGCTTTCGGGACTATACCTGTCATAGATGGCTGGCATGCAGCTTGGCCAATTCCCGGTGGTCCACCTAAGCCAATCCTAGAAAACATCGTCACGAATCCAAAACTCCTTAAAAAATACAGAGAAACTGCTTCGCCTCTGCTGGAAAAGTATTTCAAACCAGAGAAACTTCACCAACGATTCAATACATTATATACAATAATTAAGCACGACCTCCAAAAAGATCCTTTTCCTAAACGACGCGTCACTAATCCCGACGATAAAGGGTATGAAGATATTCTTGAGAAACTTAAACAGTTCTCCACTAAACGTTACAAGTTGGCGCGTAACCAATTAAAGCACCCAGGGCAACGTCCAAAATCCCATTCAGAACATCAACCAGAAAACCATCAAAACCCAACTCCAGGCAACTCCCCAAATGGGCCAACAAAACTTCGTGTAATTTCAGTTACAAACAACACCGTAAAATTACAGTGGAAAGACAATGCGAAAAAAGAAAATGGTCATATCTTACAACGTGCCAGCCTAGAAACTAAATGGGAATTTCGCAATCATATCCCAAGGCCTGGCCGAAACGAGACACAAGCTGTAGACGACCGAGCTGCCCCTGCGCGAAAGTACCGTTATCGTGTCTATGCTGTATTTCAATCCAAACAAGGCATGATAGGCTCCAAACCATCTGGAATTGTTGAAGTCACAACCCAAACAAACGCTAACTAAAAACTAAAGACAGGCGAATGCGTGCTATTAAAATCTGCATCGGAGCCTTTATAGGTTTCACTTTAGGAATTCTATGCTTCATTGCACTTGGAAGTGTTTTTGAATCTTTTTCAATTCTAAAACCTGCTGAGTTATATCGTCATGCTCCTCAAAAATCCCTAATTGCATATTTTCTTTTGTTTTATCCGATTATTTTTATGATTATTGGCTTAATTACAGGAGGATTCTTAACATTGATTCTTACTAAGCGGAAACCTGATTTAAGCACAAGTGCTCTCGGAGCCAAAAACAACTAAAAAATCGATCGTCGAATGAAAGCAGGTCTTATTATTTCAATTCTACCATACTTTTTGGCGCTACTACTGTTTTACTCATTAGCAATTCACATGCATCAAAGTTTAGATGGGTGGCCCAAAATAATTGGAACGGACGGATTTCCTGCAATGCTGCTTATCCATGATAAAATTACAGGGATTTACATTACCTGTTTGTTACTTTTAACAGTTTTCATAGTACCTGCAATTATTTTAATATGCCTATTAATCCCTCGCTGGCGACATCTGGTAATATATTGCGTGGCGCATTTAGTATCATTGCCAATATGCTTCGCGTTGATGCAGCTCGCTCCTAGGGACTTTCTTTACTGGTGGTGGGATTAATATATTATAATAAAGTTGAAGAATGAAGCCGCTAAGCTCATCCACAAGCACTAAGAAAAAGACTGTCAATAAATTCAGCTAAATGAAACAAATGCTAAAAGTAATTGTATCGGTTATGTCTATATTCATAACTGATGGAATCAATGCTGAGGTGGAAAGACGGCCCAATATTTTATTCTTCTTTGCAGATGATTGGGGGCGTTATGCGAGTATATATGCTGACAGGAACAATCCTTCCCTCAACGATATAATCTCTACGCCAAATATAGATCGCATTGGTCGTGAAGGGGTAGTTTTTGATAACGCCTTTGTTCCTGTCGCATCCTGCAACCCTTGTCGTGCCTCACTCGCTACAGGACGTTACTTTTGGAATTGTGGAACAGGTGCTTTCCTCAACGGCAAGGCAAGCAATTGGGAAGGATACGATAATCCCATGCATAGCTTGCCAAAGTTTGGTGATCTTATTCGCGAAAGCGGTTATTACGCACAAAAATCTAGGAAGACTTTCGCTTTCACTCCAAGCTCGCGTCCCAATAGCGCACGTTCTCTTAAGAAAGTCGGATACGAACGATATGGACTCTATGTAGGGTCAGCGAAAAACAAGTCCGAACGCAAAACCCGGCAGGAAACGATTGTTAAAAACTGCCGACAGGAGATTCGGCAAGTGCTAGCTGACAGATCCAAAGAACAGCCTTTTTTTTTCGTTTTTGGAAGCATCAACGCACATCGGCCTTATACTCCCGACTCAGGGAAAGATCTTTGGGGGATAGAGCCCGATTCGCTTAAGGGCTTGCTCCCGAAGTTCCTCCCCGATGCCCACGATATACGGCGCGATTTTTCGGATTATCTAGGAGAGGTTCTAGCTCTCGACTTAATGCTTGGGGCTATGATCGATGAACTCACAAGCACTGGCGAACTAGACAATACCGTGGTTATTCTCTCTGGCGATCATGGTATTCCCGGTGTCCCACGAGGTAAAACAAACTGTTACGATCTCGCCACACGCGTTCCCTTAATGGTTCGCTGGCCCGAACGAATACCATTTGGCAGGCGCATCGAGGATTTTGTCAGCATTATGGACATAGGACCAACACTACTCGAACTTTCTGGAGTCAATGTACCCGTATCAATGGATGGCCGAAGTTTTTTACAACAGCTCACTAGCAAGGAGAGAGGCTGGATTGATCCGGAGCGAGACTCAGTAATCATCGGCCGTGAACTTCACTTTCACAATGCCCGGCCAGGCAATATGCCTTATCCTATGCGAGCGGTTCGCACCAAAGACTATCTCTACATTCGTAATTTCAAGCCCGAACGCTGGCCAATGGGCGACCCCTTCGAGGCGGCGGAACTTACCAGAGCAGATGATCTCTATAAGATGGGCCTTTCAACAAAACCCGCTTACCGGGATCTCGACGGCAGCCTCACCAAGGCTTGGCTGATGTCGCAGCACGAAAAAACCGACGACAATGCTCTCTTCAAACTGACGATGCACCCTCGCGCCAGCGAAGAGCTATATGATTTGAAAAAGGATCCTAATCAATTACTCAATTTGGCCGCAGTTCCAGAATTGCGCACTACACTCAAAACACTACGCAGTCATGTTGATCAAGTAATGAATAAAACTAGCGACCCCCGACTCAAAGATGCCTTCGACCAATTGCCTTGGGTCGATTCAACTAAGCCATAAATCTTAAAAACAAAAAGATACCTGCCATATCTCCTCTCGCGAGTCTTCACAGATTCATAGTGTTCTATATAAAACGCTTCTCCTATGTGTCAATTCGGTCCAATATTTGGTCTTCATGTCACACGGAGTTACTAACCAAAGATATTTTATTACCTTACTTTTTTTAATAACGGGTTTTATTTTCCCAAACCTTATCCAAGCCGAATCAAGAACAATGGCGAGAGGGTACGTTTTTGAAGACCTGAATCGAAACGGTGTTCGCGATCTGAACGAGCGCGGATTGCATCGAATCATCGTCTCTAATCAGCAAGAGGTTACAACAACAAGAAAAGATGGCAGTTGGGAGCTACCCTCATCAGATGATACTATTTTCTTTGTTGTGAAACCAAGTGGCTGGATGACTCCAGTTAACCATCACAACCTTCCCCTCTTCTACTATATACATAAACCCAAAGGATCGCCGGACTTGAAGTTCGAAGGAGTCAAACCGACCGGACCTCTACCTTCATCAATTGATTTTCCGCTTCATCGCCAGTCCGAACCCCTTAAGTTCCAAGCAGTCTTCTTCGGTGATCCACAACCACGAAACCAGAAAGAACTCGATTATATCGCTCGAGATGTCGTGGAAGAGCTGGTCGGCACAAAGGCTAAGTTTGGTGTAACCTTAGGGGATATCTTGTTTGACGACTTGTCTCTATTTGAGCGTAACAATTCAATAATTAGCCAGATTGGAATTCCTTGGTACAACGTCATTGGCAATCATGACCTAAACTTCGACGGTCCAGACGATCGCACCAGTGACGAAACGTTTCATCATCACTTTGGTCCTAACTACTTCGCGTACGAATACGGCCCTGTTGTATTTATAGCGTTAGACAATGTAAAATGGAAC
Source organism: Verrucomicrobiales bacterium (assembly GCA_002684915.1). Lineage (GTDB taxonomy): Bacteria > Verrucomicrobiota > Verrucomicrobiia > Limisphaerales > UBA1096 > UBA1096. The sequence continues at coordinate 10,733 of NYWG01000230.1, read as the reverse complement.
GGAGCTAAACCTAAGGGAACCGGCAGATACACCTCTTGGTTAGGTCAAGATCAACTTAAATTCTTGAAAGGATTGTTACCAAGAATTCCAAAGGAGAAACTTATTCTATTCATGATGCATATTCCACTCTATCAAACGCAAGATAGAGAAGAGTTATTTCGTATGATTGAGGATCGCCCCTATACCATGTCGATCTCAGGACACACGCATTGGCACGGACATCGGTTTCTCGGAGAGAATGAAGGCTGGAAAGGAGAGAAACCTCATCATCATGTAATCAACGTGACGGTCTCTGGTAGTTGGTGGTCAGGCGAGCCAGATGAGGTCGGCATTCCGCACGCTATGATGAGTGACGGAGGCCCTAATGGTTACACAATCTTTAACTTTGACAGAGAGAAAGCCATCATCGATTACAAGGCGGCACGACGTCCGGCAAATTATCAAATGAATGTGTTCGCACCCAGTGAGGTAACATCTGACTCAAGCTCTCCCAATTTTGTATACGTTAACGTATTCAACGGGTCGGATCGTTCGACTGTACAGATGCGAATTGGCAGAACAGGAAAATGGATAAGTCTTAAGAAAGTATTAGAGCAGGATCCTTATTTGGTTGCATTAAAAAAACAGGAGAAAGAGAGACCTGAGATATTGGGGAGAAATCTCCCAGACCCGAAGCTGTCGGATCACTTGTGGAAAGCTCATTTGCCTAATGATTTACCCCCAGGGGAACATCGTATTTCGGTGCAGACCGAGGATATGTGGGGGCGCATCTTTCATGCGTCTCGGTCGATCCGTGTTACCGATGAAAACCCAAATCCCCTCCCATAAAAACTAATAAAAAAAACGAAATCTTCAGGAAAATAAAACTACCTAGTTAAACCTTTATCATTTCCTCCAGAAAAGAGTGAGATTCTTTTCATGCTTAGGATGAGCCTTATCTAGAGACTTCAGCATTAGACTCATCCCCTGCTTCTCAAGCCGCACATTGACCCATCCACAGGGCTCATCAGGGCTAAAAATGTAAGCAGTGGTCGGGAGGTTTATAAAGTGAATCCCATCCACCTCCCAATTACGCCATTCATGCGTGTGCCCAAAAACAAATGCCTTAACACAATTGCGAGAACGAAGGACATCAAGCAGTACTGCCCCGTCTCTAAGTCCACTTACCTGAGTCCCTCCTAAATTCGTTGGCAGGTTGATATTGTGATGACAAATTACAATTCCAGGTTTATTGGAGTGCTGATCGATTGCTCGCTGGAGCCACTCGATCTGTTTCATACCCAAGCTTCCTTCCGTAACCGTTTTCTCGGTATTGAGTAAAGAGTCGAGGAGGAAAAAGTTTGCACGTTCTGTCTCAATCATATTAACGAAGCGACCGGCAATTGGAGGGGTATCAGGAAGCATTTCAGTTAGCGCCTCCTTGAATAACACCCGCCTGTCGCAATTTCCCATAGTGAAATGTATCGGCATCCCTTGCTTGCTCAGAGGGTCAAGAATCTGCGCTAAATATCGGTATGCACCCAATGTCGGAAGGGAACCATCTGTCGCTAAGTCGCCATTAACAATCACGCCAGCAGCCCTAGAAGCTTGCACAACAATCTCGGAGACAACTTTGCGTAAGTGACTTGCCATATTGATCCCTCTCGCTTCAGCGGTGGGATCAGCCATAATGTGGGTGTCCGAGAGAAACACAAACCGGTGTGGATCAACTGAAAATTCTTCATCCGAAGCTGATCGAACTGCTGGCGCGGTGATAGCTACAACTGCTCCACTTGCCGATACACGGAGAAACCTGCGACGCGTAATAGGAATAATGTGAATTGGCATAAGCTTTTACAGGTGAATATCACTCACACCCTAGGGGCACAACATCAAAGCCTGCAAACCTCGATTAAGTAATTTTCTGCTATTCCCTTCTCAACCTCACATTACTTGAATATAATCTAACACACCTATGTTATACCGTTTGATTGCAGTCATTATTATGTTTTTCCAAGCTTCAAATGGCATTGCATCCGATGATCAAAAGTACAATGTCATTCTAATCATGGCTGACGATTCTGCTGTTGATAATTACGGATGCTATGGAAGTGATTACTTCAAGACCCCTATCATAGATCAATTGGCAAAAACAGGGATCAGATTTACCCATTGCTACTCAGAACCAGTATGCACCCCAAGCAGAGTAAAAATAATGACAGGAAGAGATGGGATTCGTAACTATGTTCAATTTGGAACGTTAGACAGAGACGAAATCACCTTTGCACATATGCTTAAAAAAGCAGGATACACAACAGCTGTTGCCGGAAAATGGCAACTTCATAACGGCGAGCGAGGGGCGCTTGCTCCAGAAAGTGGGTTCGATACCTATTGCTTATGGAATTACCCAGGCACAAGAAGTTCACGATATTGGAATCCGAGCATTATGCAAAACGGAAAGCTGCTTAAAACTAAAACAGATGATTACGGTCCAGATATCTTTTCAAAATTTCTAATTGAATTTATTGATAGTAATAAGAACCGACCATTTTTTATATATTATCCAATGGTACTAGTTCATTCCCCCTTCCCAAAAACACCTGATAACAAAACTGCAAATGGAAAAACCGCACAAGGAAAGGATCAATCGCTTCCGAACTTTCGAGACATGACGCTCTATGCAGACAAGATTGTTGGAAGACTTGTAGCCGCACTCGAGAAAAACAATCTACGGGAGAACACTATATTAATATTCACTACTGACAACGGAACAAACAGAAAAATAATTTATCCATTTCAAAATGAAACTCGAAAAGGCGAAAAAGCTTATGCCACAGACGGAGGCTCGCATGTTCCGTTGATCGTTAACTGCCCTGGTATAGTACCTGCGGGCAAGGTTAGTTCAGACTTGGTTGATTTTTCCGACTTCCTTCCAAGCATCGCCGACATTACCAAGGCTAAATTGCCAAATGTTATACTAGATGGACAAAGTTTTTGGCCTCAGTGTCTCGGAAAAAAAGGGAATCCTAGGAAATGGATTTTTCAATATTATTATCCAAAATTCAAACCAGCCGCAGAAACACACGGTCAAGGCGTTAACAATCTAGAGATTATTTGGGCACAAAATCAAAAATATAAACTATATCGCGACGGTTCATTCTACTCTACTGCAGATCGACACGAGTTATCCCCTATTAAGAATGGCGAGAATAAGGAATCGGATCACGTTCGAAAAATTCTTCAAGAGGCCTTGAACTTAATGCCTGCGAAAGCAGTCAAACTTTCAACTAAATATCAAAACTAATTCTAAGATTGAGGTTAATCTCCTTAAGCAACTGTAGAATTGTTATTCTTTAGTATTACCCCTTAATACAATAGAGTTTATTAGCCCCTCGTAGCAATAACACACCCTGAGCTACAGCAGGTGTGGCCCAGAACAAGTCATCTAGTTGATTTTCATGGATAACTTTAAACTTGGCACCTGATTCAATAACAAATGTCTTACCTGATTCATCCATCAAAAAAACATATTTATCATTTGCCCATGAGCTAGCTGCAATTGACTTAGAACTTGGTAGTCGAGATTTATATATGCGCTCACCACTCTGGGTACTGTAACAAGATAAAAATCCGCGACTACATACATAAAGATATCCCCCACTAACAACTGGTGAAGCCATGCCTGGCCCTCTTTGCAAATGCCCCCAAGACACACCTTTTGTTAGATTACTAATATCAAGTCTAGATTCTCCCTGAATCTGAGAATTAATAGCAATAAGAGGACCTTGCCCTCTCGGGCTACTATTCCCAAGGAATATGTGCGATGCATTCGATGCCGGTGATGCAGTAAATGCAGTGCTAACATTCGTTAACCTCCAATTAGTCTTCCCTGTTATCGGATCATAACCAGTAACCGTGCCCGAACCACAAACAACAAGATCTGTTCGTTTGCTGTTTTTCCATATTAAGGGTGAAGACCAACTAGTACTAGAAGACCGCTTCCTTTTCCAAAACTCATTCCCTGTATCCTCATCAAGAGACAGCACAAAAGAATCCTTATCGTTATCACATTGCAAAAATAATCTTCCATTATTATATGCTAAAGAACTGCCAGTTCCAAAACCATTACCTCCAGGAAAAGCTCCTACATCTGTAGTCCAAACTACCTTACCGTTCATATCGACGGCCACCACTTTGCCGATAGCCGCAAAATAACAGAAAACATGTTTACCATTAGTAACAGGTGATTCTGTTGCGTAAGTGTTAGATGGATGAATTGGAAACTTCGGCCTCTCAAGGGCTATATTCGTTTCCCATTCAACAGATCCATCTTTAAGAACAATACAAATAAGCTTAAAATTGAACGGCTCTGAAGCCTTCTTTCCTCGCATATTACGTACTCCACCTGCATGGTTAAGTGGCTTAGTGTTATTAGAGTCAACTGCAGTTGTTACAAACACACGCCCCCCAACAACAACAGGAGAAGACCACCCTCCGCCTGGAATCGGCTGGCTCCATGCTAAATTGTGCTGCATAGACCACTTCACAGGATGTTCTAATTGACCAATATTACCATTACCATTTGGACCTCGAAACTGGGGCCAAACTACTAATGGTTTATCAGCAAATAAACTACCAGCTATTAAAAAGGTTAAAGTCAGGGTGAAAAATCGCATTATATATATCATAGAATAAAATTAATAATCATGCCAACAGATTGAAGGAACAAATAAGCATTCATTATCCCTTTACGATTACCATGTAAAAAAGCAGATAATCAGGAATCACAGCTCATATCAATGACATATAAATCAATAACACTGACTTTTGCTCGCAAATAAATATAATTAATTTAAATATCAACGCATATAATCAGTGATAAAAAACATTTTAATAAGGATAATCGTTACCGCGTTTCTGGGAGCAATTAATACTCAGGCGGAAAGTTCTAGACCTAACATTCTATTTTGCATCTCCGACGATCAGTCCTATGCACATACAGGTGCTAATGGTGATCCCATCGTAAAAACCCCGGGTTTTGATCGAGTCGCACGCGAAGGGTTACGATTTATCAATGCTTTTTGTGATGCTCCAACTTGCGGACCTTCAAGGAGCGCAATTCTTACAGGTCAACCAATTTGGCGCTTGGAAGAGGCTGGCAATATCCACAGCACCTTACCCTCTAAATTCACTACTTACACTAAAGTCCTCGAGGAGGCTGGTTACGCGGTTGGATTCACAGGAAAAGGATGGAGCCCTGGCCGACTTGAGCCGGGTGGGCGAACAGTAAATCCAGCGGGAGTTAAATATGAAGGCAAGAAATTATCAACTTTATTGAAGAGCGCCTCACAAAACGATTACGCAGCAAACTTTGAATCCTTTCTAAAACAAACCTCAAATAATCAGCCTTTTTGTTTTTGGCTTGGAACATACGAACCTCATAGAAACTTTGAAAACGGATCAGGATTGAAATCTGGAAAAGATCCATCCAAAGTTATAGTACCACCAATATTCCCTGACGACCCAATTGTAAGAAGTGATATGCTTGATTATTATATGGAGATCGAACATTTTGACAAAATGGTAGACAGAGCAATCAAAACACTAGAAGCAAATGGGCAGCTTGATAATACTATTATTGTAGTTACAAGTGATCACGGCATGCCATTTCCAAGAGCAAAGGCAAGCTTATATGACGACGGCACTCGAGTACCATTAGCAATACGATGGCCTAAAGGCATTAAAAATAGCGACCGCATAATAAATGACTTTGTAAACCTTAGTGATCTTGCTCCAACTTTTCTTGAAGCATCAGGATTAAATCCTCCAAAAATGATGACGGCAAAAAGCTTAATGAATATTTTTAAGAACAAAAAAACGCATGGACGTAAAAGTGCCTTTATAGCAATGGAACGCCACGACGGGTGTCGCAAAGGAGGCAAGGGTTACCCAAGTCGAGCGATTCGCACAAAAGATTTTTTATATATCAAAAACCATAAACCTGAACGGTGGCCCGCGGGCAATCCAGATAGAGAATACTGTGCTCGCAACATACCATTTGGGGAAGTTGACACTTCCCCTACCAAAACATTGATAATGAAAGGAAAGAACGATCCTAAAATTAAACGGTTTTACGATTTAGCTTTTAACAAAAAGCCTGCAGATGAACTTTATTCTATCAAATCCGATCCCGGCCAAATAATAAATCTAGCAAAAAATCCAAACTTTAAGAGCGCTCTTAAAAAAATGAAAAAACAGCTTCAAAAGCATTTAGTTAAAACTAAGGACCCCAGAGCGCTTGGTCTAAATGCCCCTTGGGACTATTACCCATACTATGGCTTGCGCCGTAATAAAAATTGGAAAGTGGACTCACCGCCATCTAATAAAAATTGAGCCGCTGAATTATTGATTTTCCATTATATAAATTAAATGCCTAGCTCGCTTAGCCCCTTTGTATACTTTCGGCTTATGTGCAGAATACTTAACAGAATTTTCTTTTAACATATTTTCAAAATTCAAATCAGGCCCTGCTGACCATATCAGAGATCTACCATTCTTTTTTAATGTTTTATTTATTCTTTTAATTCCCGAGTAGTTATACAGTTCAGCATTGTTTTCGTCGACCATCGCTACTGGCCCGTTGTCTAAGTCTAAAATCACTACATCATAATGGCTTGGTTTAGTATTAAATATAACATCTGACACATCAGCGTTCACAACATTTACCCTAGGGTTATCAAGCAAATCCCCATTCAAGTCGTATAAGAATTTTTTATTCCAATCAATTATTTCAGGGATAATCTCGACTACATCAATTCTAACTACTGAAGAAGTATGATTTAAAACGCTTCTTAAGGTAAATCCAAGGCCTAGGCCGCCAATAAGTATGCGAGCTGGAATATCCGCAGCTATATCCTCCACTCCAACTTTCCCAATGTAACTTTCAGAAGCAGAGACTTTTGAATGCATTAACTCTTTACCTCCAATTGAAATACCAAATGCATCATCATGCTGATACAATAATACATCCAAACCATTTCTGGCCTTGGCTGCAGCAATGTTAGTCCTAGGCTTCAACTTTCAATTTATTACCAAAAACTATTTCCATTCAACAGATATATAAGCATTCCTCATTTTGTCGAATTGCTTTTCTAATCTTAGCAATATTGACAATATCTCGTATATATCTGCTTCATTATATCTATGAATAGTATGAACAGTATTTTCTGGCTTATTATTAAAGTGCTCTAAAACATAAAAACTTACACCATAATTACTTTTCTCCTTCCAAGAAACAACGCGACTTACTTCGTAGATTGTCAAATCAGTCAACCTAGAAAGATTTTCATTGTCTCTTGATAATTCTGTTAATCGAGATTGAATAATATCTTTTTCCATTATGTTAAATTAAATATCAAAAAGGCTAAGAACATTTGAGTGAATGGATTTGATAATATCCCCCCCTCTTTTTTAAATCCTTTCTTAAGCCTAAATCACAGGCGCTATTAGAAGAAGACCTTAGAAAGGGAATAACCTCACTAAGTTTTAATTGAAAGATCAAACCGCCAATCCAGCTGCATAACCAGACGACCATGCCCATTGAAAATTAAAACCACCCAAATGACCGGCTACATCGACTACCTCTCCAATAAAAAACAAACTTGATTGCCGCTTGGACTCCATGGTCTGCGAGCTTAATTCATTTGTATCTACACCTCCAAGGGTAACCTCTGCGGTGCGATAACCTTCACTGGCTGAAGGTTTCAATACCCAACGATTTAATCTTTTACCAATAGAATCCAGTCGATTGTTAGTAAATCCTGCCAATGAGCAGTTCTCTAAGTCTGACCACCATAACTGCTGCAATTTTGATATCAACGCTTTTGGAAGGTACGGCTTCAATACCGTTCGCAACATACTTGACGGTTGATCCTTCTTGAGCAACTGAAGCATCTGAGTAGCATCTTGTAATGGTAATAAATTGATTTCCACAGAACAACCAGGTTTCCAGTAGTTAGATATTTGAAGAATAGCAGGTCCACTTATTCCTCGATGAGTAAAAAGCATTTTCTCTAAAAATAACTTTCCATTACAGCTAACCTCAACCTCGAGGGAGACTCCAGAAAGCGCTTCGCATAATTCTTTCATTACCCCTTCGAACATTAATGGTACCAATCCTGCATTTCTGGGAAGCACGTTAAGCCCAAACTGATTTGCTATATCATAACCTTTACCACTACCTCCCAATGTAGGAACAGAAAGCGCTCCTGTAGCCACTACAACCGACTTTCCTAATAGTTCACAATTATTAACACCTTGATTTGATTGCGAAACGGAGAGTTTGAAACTATTGCATGTAGAGGATTTAATTTTTTCCAATAGATCCACTTCTATATGGGTTTCGATTTGAACACTATATGCTGCACACTCACTTAACAGCATACCTAGGATATCTTTAGCCGATTTAACACAAAACAATTGCCCATGTTTACGCTCTTCATACTCTACCTTATATCTTTCGACCATTTCGATAAAATCCCACTGCGTATAACGAGCTAGCGCTGATTTACAAAAGTGAGGATTAGAGGAAACGAAATTATCAGAGCTAATATGGAGATTGGTAAAATTACAACGCCCCCCACCGGACATAAGTATTTTTTTTCCCACCTTGTTGGATTTTTCCAGAACTAACACCCTTAGCCCTCTCTTCGCAGCTGTAATCCCACAAAACAAACCTGCTGCGCCTGCCCCAAGAATCACTACATCAAAACTGCCTGATCGGACCATATTCTCTAATCTAAAAAAGGCACTCTCAAGTGAACGAAATATTTAGAAAACGAAATATAAATATCTGAAAAATAAAATTAATTCTTTTGACCCCAATAGCTATCACAGCGGTTTGTGATCTTTAAACCACCATAGTTTTTTATCAATAAAGTATTGGTTTTTATATTCATAATGCAAATCTACGAATGTAATATTACTTCCACCTTTGCTTTTCTCCCCTGCTCGATTGCTCTTACCAGAACTGTGACGAGCATACAGCTCGTTTGGAGGATTTGACGAAGAACTTGGTTGATGCGGACCACTTGCATTGTAAACACGCTCGTGGTCCCATGATGGTACAACCATATAAGTCGCACAGCCAAAGAAGAATATCTTATCGGGCTGAGGGACTTGATTTATCTTTTTATAAATTTGATTCGACGGGCCAATCATCTGTTCGTTCGCACCGTAAGAAAAAACTACATCTCGGCTTTTCTTGCCAATTAATATTCTTCGCTTCCTTAGCTTTATCATATTATGCGAACTTTCTACATCCGCTGGATCTGAAAATAAATCCATAGAACTTAAATACCCAACGTCATGCATACTCGTCAGCCATTTCGAATGGTTTTGAACTGAATGCGGAGTCACAGAAACCGGAAATTTGCCGTCATAGTCTTCAGCATACATAGCTGTAGAAAGGCCAAGCTGTTTTTGATTGCTCATGCAAACCGTCTGCCGAGCCTTTCCTTTCGACTTAGCCAATGCAGGCAGCAGCATTCCTGCCAAAATCGCAATTATAGCAATGACCACTAACAGTTCAATTAAAGTAAAACCAAAATTCTTTTTCATTTTATAAAAAGTTTAAAACCGAACAATCCAACCAAACATTTTTTAAAATCACGATTCAGAGTTGAATGAATTATATAAATTATCACTCACAAACAAGACACCAAGCTAAACCATGACAGTAAGTTTCAAAAAATATTAATTCATTTTACTAAAAAACCCCAGAAAAAGCAGTCCACTCTTCATTGTACTATTATGCTCGAGTTCACCCCTGAAATATTCATAATTATTATCTGCATTTTCAGATTAAAAATCCTAGGCGTATAAAATAATTATATTACTCTTATGATTTGCATCTGACTGACTAATAATTTAAAAAATTTAAATAAAATTTAACCTTTCAAATCCACAAACTAAAAAACGAGAATAAGTCATAATCCTTTTGAAGATTGTGTACGAACTGCTTTAAGAAGATTTTCAATTTCCTCTACTGTCCATCCCTTATAAAACTTCCCATAACGCTCCCATGCCTCACTGTCATTATTTAATAATAAGGTCAGATCTGCTTCCCTCTTAGACAAGGGATGTGAATCTACTTTAGTCAACCACCTCTTAATTCTTTCCTCAATTTTCTCAGAATACATAGACTGCAAACATTTTACTAAAAAATAAAAATAAAGTGAATATAGGTTCAGATATTTCTAGCTGCGACAATAGTTAATCACTATTTTGCCTCCTAGATGAACACACTTCCAACAGCGATAATCACGATTATACTATTCACTGGATGTGCATTAAACAATAATTCTCCAGTTCTATATAACTTCATTGAAGAAAACAACAACCTCAGGAAAGAGAATAATATAAAACCTGTCTTGTTTGTAGCAGACGGGCTTAACAATGACGGATTACTAGTTGAAAATTATAAACGAGGACTTAATTATGCCATAGACTACTTTGGCAATTATGGACCATATTACGTTTACTTGCTTGGCCCCAGCAACAAGCAAAACATAATGAATATATATAGAAGCAGAGCGGAGACCAGAGTAAATCCAAATTCATCAACTCCCAGAGGACAACAAATCGAGGAGTTTTTAAAAAGGCCTAATGTCGCTAGAGAAATAGAAGCTGTATTAGAAGGGAAAGCAGAGGGTGGATTAACCTGGAGTGAACCACCTATAAGAGTATACGAAGAT
>NYWG01000229.1 GCA_002684915.1 Verrucomicrobiales bacterium | reverse complement strand
TATTAGCAGCATCACGCAATGTAAGAATTGCATTGTTGCTGGTTGTATTTGAACCAAGCAAATCGTAGGTAGTGCCTCCACCACCTCCACCACCAGTTACTACAGCATCAATACTATTATTGCTATCATTATATGTAAAATTAATGCCTGTATGAGTTCCATTGCTGAATAACAGTGCTGCAGCATCTTGGGCATCTTCTGTTGTATACGATCCACCACTAGCACCAGATGGTGCTCTGAAGGTGAGTGTGTTAGCATCAGTTCTTTCTACAAGTAAACCATCAGCACCAGCAAATGTAATCTCATCAGTAGTTCCAGCATTATCAGTTAATCTTAATATTGAATCTGCATTTCCAGCAGCAGACTCTGCAGAGATAGAATATGTAGAGTTTGCAATGTCTGCAGTCAAATCAAATTGAATCTCATCACCAGAATCGCTAATTGCTAGTCCAGTTCCTGCGACTAAAACAATTTGATCTGTAGTACCACTAGAATCTTCAAGTCTGATTATTTTTCTTGCGGCATTCTCTGCCACAGTTCCTGTACTGTAATCAAGAACGTTAATATTATAAGTAAGTTGAGTATTACCTAGAAGTGTTGCAAAATCTGAAGACGTGGTACTATTTGTAGTTACCAATCTTTGACTGGTCCAACTTACTCCATTGGAGTAATACATTACTCCAGTATCATCCGCATATGCAAATTTACTTTCTGAATTTGATACTGCAGGGAACGATGATACATCAGCATATAAAATTGATGGAGATCCTCCTCCACCAACCGGAGAAGCATCTACCCATTGTGATGTATTACCATCATCAAAATATATCTTCAAATATCCAGTATCAGATTTCCACCAAAGATCTCCGTCACTAGGTGATGTAGGTGCAGTATCTGATGTTGTTACTGAAGCACCACCTCCTCCACCGCCACCAGTAATTCCTCCCGCAGGAGATGCATCAACCCATTGATTACTATCAGAATCTGAAAAATATACTTTTAATGTCCCACTATCACTCTTCCACCACAAATCGCCATTAACCGGATTTGTGGGAGGTACATCTGCTGTTAATACTTTTGCACTAGTAGCGGATGCAGAGGTAGGACTAGCATCTACCCATTGATTTGTATCCCCATCTTCATAATAAACTTTTAATACACCACTATCACTCTTCCACCAAAGTTCACCATTAGATGGATTTCCCGGTTGATTATCTGAAATTGCAATAGTGGACTTTAATAAGTACCCTACTGAAGCATGATTACCCCACAAGAATGCACTGTCCCAGTTGGCAATTCTTAAATGCGTTACTGAATAAGCGGGAGATGATGAAAATATAGGATCACTTTCTTGAAAAGTTGAGGTAAACTGATATGCAGAATTCCAATCACTAATATTTTGTGTAGTTACAGCCGAAGCTGCAGATGCTGTAAATATTGGATCAGTTTCCGAACCAATAGAAAGTGCGTGTAGATCAGCAGCGAGTAAGTTAATCTCTTGTCTTTGCTGTTCCAGACTAAAAGTTTTAGCTACATTCCTTAATACCATTGATATTACGCTACTGGGACAGTCTTTTGATTATTTATCATACCTTCATAATGTATGCCAATGCATAATACGGAGGTCTATTTTCGTGTGCAGTTCCATTTCCAGTAGATCCAGTATCACCACTTCCACCATCATCAATAACTCCCGAAGCTTGATTTGTACCTGGTGAAGAAGTACCAGTTGAACCACTAGAACCTCCAGTTTCTCCTGGACCACCCTGATTAGTTTGACCACTAATAGACACATTAACTGAGTGTGAGTGAGTTGTGTCTGTTGCTGCTCCCGTATTCCTTGGGGAGTAATCACCTGTATAATTAGTTCCAAGTGCCAGACCAGAACCAGTTCCTACAGTTCCAGTAATAGCATGTGTATGAGGAACTGCTGTGTTACCAGTATTACCGGTAGCACTACCACTAAAGTTATGCCAATGATCTCCAACACTATGAGTATGATTTCCGATATTATGAGAATGACTATCTACACTATGACCATGATTTCCGATATTATGGGTATGGGCAGAAATAGTATGAGTATGTGAAGGTAAATCTGACGTTGTTAGAACTACACTTTCACTACCACCAGTATCTCCAGTACTGTAAGTTCCTCCAGAACCTACAATAAACATTCCTCTTAAATCTGGAGTAGTACTACTTCCAACCGTTTGACCATTACATAATGCCCAACCAGATGGAATGCTACTTGCAGAACCAGACCACATCACAATAATTCCATTTGGAATTGATGCACCTCCACCTTGAGTCAAGGAAGTAATTTGTCCTTGACCGTTTACTGTAATTTGATCTGGATTAGTATATGTACCTGCTGTAACACCAGTATCTGCTAATTCTATAGTCCCACTAGATGTAATAGGACCGCCACTAATTCCTGTTCCTGTATCTATCTGAGTAACTGTTCCACTACCACTTCCTCCTGCACTATCAATAGTAAATCCAGCTGAAGATACATTACTAAATGTAATATTATTTCCAGCATTCATTACTATACTAGTAGTACCTGACGCACCACCCGAAACTGGAGTGGAAATAAAATTCAATTGAACAGATGTAGATCCTCCAATCAACTGTTGTGAATAATTATCAGTGCTGTACCCTGCTTGAGCATGATCACCCCATCCATATGCTGCATCCCATTCAGTTGCATTTGCAATTTGAGATTCATTTGCTAATGGAATCCAAGCACCTGCATGTGCAAAATATCCTTTACCACTTGCATGTACATGAGCAAACATGCCATGATAAGAGGATGCACTCGGAAGATCTCCAGTAGTAGAGAATACGTTTGCAAAATATACTTTACCAGTTGTATTAATATCCCTAGTTGTTGTTGCACCTCTAGAAAGAACAGTATCTAGAGTATCAGATTCTGTACCTCCACTACCACTACTACCGCCATATACTGCAGTTGGAGTCAGTAATAATCCGTTTGATTTAACACCGGAAATTGAAATATTTAAACCGGTATTTGAAGTTGAAACTTTAAAACTGCCAGCAGTCCCAGAAGTAAGAGTAACCCAACCACCAGTAGATCCTACCGCTCCACTTACATCTGGACTGACTGATACTCCATTTACTTCATAAGAATAATTCGCAGTATCTGCATATCTAACAAAAATTTCTACAGGACCATTAAGTATGGGGAGATTTGCACCGTTAGCACTATTATCCCACCCTAGGTAATCTGCATTTGTAGTTTCTGCTTTTGACCAACTAGTCAAATTTCCATCAAACATTTCATCTGAAAGGTCGCTAGCAATCCATCCAGAAGCTACTACACCATCTGCCCACTGATATGTTGTTCCTGAACTACTACCGCCACTAGATTGTGCTACCCAAGCATAATCAGATCCATTCCAACTTAATACATGACCATTAGTTGGAGAAGATGTTACATTTAAATGTGAGTCAACATCAGAATTTGTATATGCTGCAGGGATATTAGTTAGATCATTATAACTTCCCGAAAATAATGTAGGTTGATTAGTTAGATCGTTATAACTTCCAGAAAATAATGTGGGTTTATCAGTTAGATCATTATAACTTCCCGAGAATGTAGAGTATCCTGAAAGGTCTGGGGGTGTATATGAAAATAATCCTGTAGTATTATTGTATGATAAATCTGCTGTACCTGCTGAGAGTACATTAACTGATAAATCATCTAGTTCAATAGGATTACCAGAACTGCCACTACCACCAGAAGCAGTTGTACAGTATATAAAACATAATGAATAATACGGAGGGAGATTCGTACCGACAGCAGATATACCTTCAGATCCGGTATTACCACTAAGACTTACATTAACACTAACATTATGACTATGACTTAGATTTGAACTATTTGTACTTCCAGTTACACTTACATTATGTGAGTGTGATCCTGCATCCGAAGTATCTGCACTTTTATTTCCACCACCATTACCTTGAGGATTATCTAATGCATCAGCATTACTACCACTCTGTACTGCCCATGTATTAGCACCCCATCTATGATCATGACTTCCGGTGTTATTTGTACTACCAGAACCAGAAACATTATGAGAGTGATTACTTAATTGACTATTAGTAGTACCATTTGAAGTACCACTACCAGACCAAGTATGTGAATGGGATGGTAAAGAAGAATCTTTACTACCACCAGTATCTCCTACTGGATAAGTACTACCAGAACCTATAACAAATCTATCTCTTAAATCTGGAGAATTGCCACTGCCATCACAAAGTTGCCACCCTGTAGGAATATCAGCAATCGCTCCCGACCACATCATGATAGACCCTACGGCAACATTACCGCCACCACCTGATGAACCAGATGACGTTCCACTATTTTGGTCAGCACCTAATTCCCATCTACTATTTGCACCATTATATTTAAGAACCGCTCCATCATTGGGAGTTCCTGAAATCAATACATCAATTAAATCATTTAATGATGAAGGAATTGTTGGTTTATTAGTTAAATCTACGTAACTTCCGGAAAATAATGTGGGTTTATCAGTTAGATCATTATAACTTTCGGAAAATAATGTGGGTTTATCAGTTAAATCTGTATAACTTCCGGAGAATAATGTAGGTTTATCAGTTAGATCATTATAACTTTCTGAGAATAATGTAGGTTGATTAGTTAAATCTGTATAACTTCCAGAAAATAATGTAGGTTGATTAGTTAAATCTGTATAACTTCCGGAGAATGTAGAGTATCCCGAAAGATCTGGAGGTGTGTAACTGAATACACCACTAGTACTATTGTATGATAAATCTGCAGTACCTGCTGAGAGTACATTAACTGATAAATCTGATAGCGCAATACCAGTACCAGTTGAAGTCAGATCAGCAGCAGGTGACCATTCCGTACCATCCCATTTCAATATTTGACCAATTGATGGAGATGTAGAATTTACATCAGTTAGATCCGATACTGAAAATGTAGGTTTATTAGTTAAATCATTATAACTTCCGGAGAATGTAGAGTATCCCGAAAGATCTGGAGGTGTGTAACTGAATACACCACTAGTATTATCGTATACTAAACTTGCAGTACCAGGAGATAGAGAAGTTACAGTAATATCTGTTAATGCAATTCCACCACCAGATGAAGCAACTGTTCCTGCTATCCAAGTGCTACTAGGAGCATTCCAAATAAGTGCTTGACCAGTAGTAACTCCTGTGGTATCAACATCAGTAATATCATTTAATGCAACTGAAGTTAAATATCCAGATGTTGAGTGATCTCCCCATCCATATGCAGTATCCCAGTTAGAAGAGTTTGCTACTGCTGTATTAAGATCAGATGTTGTTGCATAACCTTGAGTAGAATGATCTCCCCATCCATATGCAGTATCCCAATTACTTATCTTGGTATTAGTTATGTTTGCTGCAGCAGAAGCACTGTATACGGGATCAGTTTCTACTGCAATATTCTGAAGTGTTAATTCATTATTAGATCTGGTAATCTGTAATCCAGTTCCTGCAAATAATACAATATCTCCCTGACTACTATCAGAACCTGTAAGTCTAATTATTTTATTATCTGCACCAGCACCATCAACAGAACTTATAGTATAGGTAGTTGGTGCTACTGCTCCTTGTGCTAGAGCATGCACATCAGAAGCAAGTGCATTAATTTCTAGTCTTTGTTGTTCTAGACTAAAAGATTTAGCTACGTTTCTAAGAACCATTGGACTTCAGCAACTGGTGCAGTAGGGATTTAATTTCACCGACCTCATTTTTCACATAGTCTAATTCTTGTTCCATATTACGAAACTTACTTCTAGACTTTTTATATTTTTCAAAGGAAGATCTGTCAGTATTTATGATCGCACCTGTATCAGAATCACGATACAGGTGATCTTCGTTCTTAACTTTTATATGTTTCATTTTAATAAGACGCTACTGCTCTCAAGTCCTGAACTTTAGGGACATACGCTGGATTACTAGATGTCATTACAATTTTAATTGCGAATGAAGAAAACTCAGGGAGATCTTCAATACTATATGATAATTCTTGATATGAATCTTGCTTTTCTGAAATACTACTAATAGAATTTTCTGAAGATGCAATTATGTCTATATCCGGATTTCCAGTTTCATTGAAATATACCCATTCAATATCATCAAAATTTTCTTGTGATGAAGATTTTTTAATTCTATAAAGAATTTTAATATTTTTAATGTCCGATACATTTACAGTAGTCTTAACATCAATTGATGTTCCTGGATTTTCAATGGCAATTTCTTTAGTTACATACTTGGCAACACTAGAACTATTTTTTGATTGACTATCAGAAACATAATCCGTACCATTTGAATATGTAATTTTAGAAATTTCAATAAAATTATATTCATCGTTTGGTTGATCTTGGTATGATAAAATATCTCCAACTCTAAAGATGTCTTCATTTTGAGAATCAACTGAGGCATTTCTTGTGAATGCTGCAGAGTCAATAATTCTTCCTGCATAATCATCAGAAATTGGTTGCTTATCATTGACTATAGTCAATGTACCAGATTTCTCATTCCACAAGACAATTTTTCCTGTAATTTTATTGTCATAAGTTTCAGCAAGAACTGATGGATTTCTTGCTGTTACGTATGTTGGAGGAACAATTATATTAGGAATTTGGAATACTTCTTTAGATGCACCCGACAAAGCTACTGTAGTAGTTCCAGCAAAAGTCTGATTTGAAAAACTTAATTGTTCACCTGGAGTAAATGCATTAGTAGTTTTTAACTTGACATATACTGTAGTACCAGTAACTTTAATAATTTCACCAGATGCATTGGTTGTTGATCCCGCAATAGTCTGATTTGATTGAATAATTTCTGATGTAGTATCAATTCCAGAAACAATAAAATTATACACTGGATAAAATTCTAGAATCTGATTTCTTCTTCCAAATCTATCTTCAGAACCTGTTGCATTTTCTACTTTATTTGTAATAGTTTTAACTGTGGAACGAGATAGATCTATGATGGGTGATAGATGGGAAACTGAACTTGAAAGATCTACTTTATATGTAAGTGATCTATCCAAATTATTAATAATTTGATTTACTCTTGAAGCAATTAACTTCTGATTAATGAAAAATATATCCTCGTTTAAGAATGTTTTCTCGTAACCAGTTTGACTATATGAAGTAAATGTATTAACATTATCATCTACTGGAGAAACATTAGTTGTTTGTACAAAACTAGTAACTTTGGTATTTCCAAAAGATAAGAAAGGAACTACTGCGTGTAACTTTTCAAATTTTCTGTTATATGATGCTAAGATGGAATCTCCTCCACCAAAAGCATTTGACGAAGATCTACTACTAGAGAAAATGTTATAGTAATCTATACCCGTATTATGAACTTGATATAGTCTACTATTAAGTTGTGAAGCAGCAACTCCTCCAACATCTAAACAATTTTTAAAAAATACATATGATTTTTTATCAGAATCAAATCCATTATCTGAATGATTTACTTTAAGGATAAAATTATTATTCTTAAACAATGTTGATGTAGCAGAAGTATTTGATTCTGCATTAGATTCAACACTATCAAGTTCTAATTTTTCATATCCTAGATCTTCGTTTGTGAGTAATAAAGATGCCGTTCTTTCGGTATTAAATTCTGCACGGTTAAGTTTAAATTTAACATCTTCAAATAAATCTTCAACCCAATTATTGGTATTTTGAGATTTAAATAATGATCCTAACGCAGGTTGAGTTGTTACTGTAGTACTAGTAGCAATTTCAGTTTCACCTAACTTAGACGCCCAGATGAGATAATCTATAGAATCTGTTTCTACAACCATAGAGTACTCAGTATCTGACTCTAGATATACTGGATAATCAAACATAAAGTTTGTTGGAGTAGTTGATTTAGTCACCCCATCTTCATCAATAGCAATACCCATACGAACTGCAGGACTATCAATAGTAATAAATGACTCAATTTCAGCACCAGCATTACCAGTTCCGGTTCCGCTAATAATAACTGCCGGAGGTTCTGTATATTCCGATCCAGGAAGTACAATTTCTGTGTGGTAAACTTTACCACCAGAAACTCTAACTGTAGCAGTTGAATTACCACCACCTGGCAATTGAGGACTTTCAATAGTTAAAATTGCCGAATCATAATCAGAACCAGTGTTCTTAACTTTTAGGTCGGTAACTCTTCCCGAATCTTTAGTAATTTTTAAAGTTGATGTTTTGTTATTTGCATTATTAGATTCTGTTATAGATGGAACTTCTAAAAATTCATCTGGGTTAAACAATTTACCATTATGATTACTTAAGACTAAAGTATAAACTTGGTCATTAGTTAACGTAAATACTCCCGTTGTTGAAGGATTAACTGCAACATTGTTCTTATCAAAAACTTTTGAAATAGGACCAGATGCATTAGAAGAAGATCCAACTACCTTCTCATCTTTAGTTACAGTTAAAGTTTCACTCGCAAAAACTCTCAAATAAGTTTCTGGATTTAGAATTTTTTGAGTTCCCGGAATAATATTTTTTCCTGGTTTGCCACTTTGAGTATCAGTTAAATAAACTCTTAGTGGAATAGTGCTACTCTTTGCAGAGAAAAACAGATCTAAACTAGTTACAAACACACCACCTTCAAATCCTTCTACCTTAAATGTTTGGGCAAGTGGATTTGGTTTGATTGGATTTTCAGTATTACTATCGGTAGTTTGAATTCCTTCATTTGATTTAAAGAATGCAGGAGTAGTTGATATAATTGAAGATGGATTTTCTGGAAGAAGACCTGTTGCATAAAACTTAACTTCTGCATATGAATCTACTTCATCTTTAGATTCATCAGTAGAGCTAGATGTAAATCTAATAGTCTTTACTCCTGTTGAAAATCTCATTTCATCAGCATCAGTATCATATACAACTGTTTTAGTATCACCAGTCCATGTAGCATTTTCTCTAGGTGGAAGACCAGCAGGAATTAAAATAATACCACTAGCATTACCATTTTCATCGGTCTTAACTTGACTGTTAAAAGATGATAGAGAATTTCCTGCAATACCGGTATATCTAAAATCTGGATTAACCCAACGTGAAATATCTCTACTTTCCATAAAGACTGAAATATTTGTATTTGGTTTCAGTCTACTAATGTTAAATTTAACGGGAATACTTCTAGCAAAGAAAGATAACGAAGTTGAAATAACATTATTCCCTACGCCTTTAGTGGAAATACCTTTTCCAATTTCATTATTTTCTGGACTGATATTAGAAGAACTACCAACTGAAGCACTTGTTACTGAAGAATCTGATATGTTACTATTAACATCTGAGAATGATGCAATATTAAAGAACGACCTACTCGCACCTAACCAGTTAACTTTATACGAATTGTAGATACTTGAGAATGCATCCTTTAATTCATTTTTTGCTAAGAAAATTGAATATAGATTTGTATTATTGTCATTTACTAATGGAGCAACACTTGTATCATACCAAGAGTCTACATTAGGTCCGACAAATGCATCACCAACGTATTGTAAGACAACAAATGGATTTGGATTAATAGTCTTTGTAGCAAAACTATTACCTAATAGTTCTAATTCTGAATATGGTAATGTGACACGATCATTGTTTTTAACATAACCTGAAATAGATCTTTGGTCATCTCGCTGATTAACCTCAATTAAAGCAAAAGAATCCTCTTTTGATTGAGGTCTCATAACAGATTGCTGAGTATCAATAGAGCACTTATAGTCAAGAGATTGCAAAGAACCAATTCTATGAGTTTCAAAATTATCTACGATAAATCCACTCTTAAATCTATTAACACCAGCAGCATCAATGATTTGCATATTTAATGCTTGCTGTTCTAATACACTTAATAAGGTATAATATTCAAGACGTTCAATACGCTTCTCTAACTTACCGATGTCACGCATCGTATAACGACGGTTATCAACAGCAGTAATTCTTACATCTTTACTACTTTGTGTAAATGCAGGTACATACATGTAGTACAAAGGTACTGCATCACTGACTAAATCTGGTTTTGTTGGATTTAGAGAAGAGTTACCTTCTTTAATAATAAACTCACCTTTTTTATTGAGGAATAACGCATCAATCCTATCAAGATATTGAGTTTGAGTGAATGAGAATGTAAACTCTAAATTAGAATCTGGAGCAGGAGTACTTGTAATAACTCCACCGGTTCCTGTAAAAGATCTAGTATTAGCAGCAGATAGTAACGCATTATCCTGGAATCCAGAAATAATAGAATCGTTATCTACTTTAGGTCTATAATCAAGAACATCTTTTAGTGAAATTTTACCTAACGTTGGTGAATTGAATGAAGGAATCTCTTCTGGTCCTACACCTGCTTCATGGAGGTAAGAATCAACTGTACAAAAATCTCCTCTGGTATGTTCAAAATAATCAAATGCAATTACTAATTGTCCAGATGGAGGATTAAACCCTGGTTTTAATACAATACGGGAAACGTCATAAACGGTATCTCTTTGACCATCGTCAAATGTAAATCTATTAGATACATCTATTCCACTAACAAGATTTCCATTTCTATCAACAACAGGAGGTTCTGAAGAAGATCCTTCATAAACATATCTTAACTTGTATACATCAGCATAACTATAGATAGCAAGACTTTCAGAGTCATAATCACTTCCTCTAAAAGGTATGATCATGTCTCCGGGAGAATCAATAATAATTCTCTTATTGACTACTGCAGTTTTTAATCTTGGTTTTGCTTTAGTTACTTCTAATGTTGCAGTTAATTTTAACGTCGGATATGCACCACCACTAGGAATTGATCCAAAATATGTTGATGCTAGACTTAGCATTACACTACCAGAAGTTAATCCACTAGCAGAATCACTTGATGCTTTAATTATAACTTGATTTTGTGTAACATAAATTATATCACCTTCTGCAATATCAGGAGCATCACCCGGATCTAAAACAGTAATTAAGAAATTACTTTCTGAGAATGAAACAAATCTCTGAGTTCCAAATGGGAGTTGAGCAGCAAAAGTAATTACTCCTGCGCCACCAACACCAGTAGTAACAAAATCTCTTCTTAAGAAATAAGCAATTTTTGAATCTTCGCTATCTACTACAATAGAACTTACTTGATTAGATCCAGTTTTATAAAGTAACGTTCCTTGATTGAAGTTTGAAATAGAAGGACGAACTCTAACAACACTACTATTACTTACATCTTGTGGTAAAGATCTATCAAGATAAACTCTTGATTTTAAAACACCTTCAGGTTTTGTTGAATATTGTACAACTGATTTAATAATAGTATCTGTAGAATCTGAGAATTGGATTAAATCTCCTTGGCTGACAAATTTAGTTGCATCTCCGCCAAACCCATTACACTCAATAAACTTTCTTCCTTTAGTACCACTAAAAGTAAAATTAGTAATAGATGTAATTTCGGTAAATTTTTCTTTATTAACTTCTATATCAGAAGTAAATTTATTAGCATTTCCCGATCCATATTCACAGAAAAATGATTTTACATTTTGTGGAGTATATGTAACTACGGAATTTCTAACAAGAACTGGTGTAATTACAGATGCACTAGGAGTACCACCACCATCTCCTTGAATTACATTAATAACCGGAGGTTTTGAATACTCTTGGTTGAATAACTCTCTGTTAGAAACCACGGCACTTACAATAGCACCACTTGCAATAGTTAAATTTACTTTAGATGAATCAAATTCAACACCATCAATTCTCAACTTTGATCCATCAACATAATTAGAACCTCTGTTATTAACAATAAAGTGAGAAATTGTATTATCTTTTGCAACTCTCACTGAGTTGTTATCTTCATCTCTAATAGTCTCTCCGGACATGAAGTTACCGAAAAGAGTCTTAACCATTAATGTTTTATTAGTTGTAAACTTGCCATCAGATGGACCTTCTACAACTCCATAGGCACCGCTTTCTAAACCATAAACATACTTACCAGATGAAAATCTACCATCTGCAACAATCTCTTCGTCTAATAAAATTTTAGTAAAGAACTGAGGGTCAAAATATGATAATCCAAATGTAGTGTTATATACACCATCTCCGTTTGATAATCTACCTTTGGAAACTACCGAATCGGAGTCTTCATTGAATCCGGATCCTCGTTCAATTAACGTAAAATTACTTGGTTTAGCAAGACCAATTACTGGAGTAATTGTTTCATTGTAATCAATAACAGTTCCAAATGGTGTAGAACCATTGATTGCATCATTTTGAGTTAAATAAACTTCTCTGTAATTTGATCCTGATGAAGTATCATACTCCAAGAAATACGAATCTAGTAAATCTTTTCTTCCTGTAATAGTGAGTTCTAAAAATGTTACTCCAGTACTTGAATTTACTTCAATTCTATTAACTTTTGAGAATGCTAAAGATTTTACAGAATTGACTACAGATGGTGCTCCAACATCAGTTCTTGTTTGTACAAACCATAGAGTTCCTAAAACTGATTCAAAATTAGCATCTGTTAAAGTTGAATATGTATTTGCGTAGAATGTATCAATATTGATGTAAATGGTTTTAATACCAGAATTTACATCAAAAAATTGTCCTCTACGACTTAGTGTTTGTTTTGAATCGTTAGGTCCTTCTGTATTGTTTGATCCAATACTGCCATCATTAAAATTACTGCAAAGAAAAATATTAGGATATGCAGTTAGTTCTGAACCTTCTGCATTTAGTGGGATTGATCCAAATGTATTTGTTATTTTATAAGTAGGTAGACCTTTAGTATTGAGTCTAATATCTTCCCGATTTAAAGTTTCTCTTGCCTTACTGAGATTAAGATACTTAGTTTCTTTGTTAACAATTTCATACCCTTTAATGTATGCTTTACCTGGTCCAATACTGGCAACTAATTTTTCTTTTGCTTCTTGTAATTCTAAACCATTAACTAATCCGAATTCATCTTGACCATAAACACCTAGATTACCATTTTGCTGATAAAATTCACGGATATCTAATGAAAAATTATCAACTACATAATCTCCAGACTCATCATAAGTTCTTCTCGCAAGAGTCTGTTCTAGTAAATTATAATCAGTTTGAGATACAATACTTTGTACAACTCCTGAACGAACTGTAAGGAGTTGAATAAAATTCTTATCTGTAATCTCAGATAAAGAATATTTTACAATGTTTAATACAATTTGAAGTCTATGTGCTCCAGGAGCAGTGTAGTTACTAGACCCAATAGAATTGTCATATAAAGATGCATCTTCTTCTGGAGTTATGATGCTTTCAACAATCTTAAATCCAATCTTTGCAGATGGTTTATTATAGTAACGATCAATAACTAATAGTTGAGTATTGTTCCTAACAAAATACCCATTGACAAAATAAATTCCTTCTTCTACTTTTACAGCAGAAGCATATCCCATAGCAGGACTTTCTAAAGATGTAACTTCGGAAGTATCAGGATTAGTTACTTCAATACTTGTAGGAAGAACACTACCATCAGTTCCAACAACTAGTAATGGTGTGTTAACTCCACCTACTACTTCTAATGTTTCACCTTGTCGGAAAGTTTCTTCGTTTCCTGCATCACCACTATTAGTATAGTTTACATAGATGACATCAGAAGCAGTCTCAGACGCCGTGAATGCCTCTACAACAGTCGCTACGACACCAGAGGTCAAACCTCTAAGAGTTTCCCCTTTGAGACCGCTAGCGTCGTATTTTTTATATACAATTTGCCCATCCTGATTTACAGGAATTTCTGAAATAGAAGACAACTTAACAAAGTTAAGTTTGGTATTTAAACCCACCTCACCAGGAATGACAAGTTCGCCTTGCTTAAAAGCGTACTTGCCAAACTGTTCAATCTGATTCTGTAGAATAGATTGTAACTGAGTTAACTCCCTTGCCTGAATAGAATATCCAGGACGGATTAAAACTTTATAGAAATTTTTCTCTTGGTCAAAATCGTCGTAGAATGGAGCTACGTTCAGGTTAGTCTTTTGGGGCATCTCGCACGATCTCTAAGTCAACTAATCAGAATTCAATTACTAGCTTAATGTCCTCAATTTGGTCGGGAGCTCTAGTAATCTCTCTTCTATTCTCTATGTATACGATTTCTCCTGAGTTTGGTTCTAATTCAGGGGATGCAAGACCACCTGTAAATGAGATATCAGAAAGAACCGCATTCTGTGCAGTATCAACCGTTCCGGATGCTGAAGAGGTACTACCAACAACTGCATTTGATGCATTTGATTCAAATGCTAGAATTTTACCACCATCGGTGTGTAGAGATGCTGATTGATAATACTTCAAAATACCGTTTGTTGCATCCCAAGATACTACAGTTCCTTTTGCAGTTCCTCCGGTTACAGTTTGAGTAATCATTTCATCTGCAACATAACCTGCAGTAGCACCATTTAATTTTAGTACTCTTGTACCACGAAGTGTGCTTGCAGATGCAAATGTACTAGTGCCATACTCATAAGGATCTTGAATAATACCAATACGACGGAAATCATTATCTACAGGGAAGTCTCCTTGTCCTTCATCATAGGTTAAGCGAATATTAGTCATTACACGCTTAGAAAAGAATTCATCTTCTGCGTGTGACCCATGTCCACCTTCTGGGGAAACAACTGCTTCAATTGAAGCAGTTCCTGCAAATGCACCAGCAGCAGCTGTGAGACCAGCATCGGTAAATACAGATCCGGTTTCAAGAATAACGTTACCATATGAGTAACCGGTGCCATTCGCCTCTACTTCTGTAGATGTAATAGTTCCCGAACCATTAGTTTCAAATTTAATAATTGCTCCAGTGCCATCACCCTGAACAGCAGTATATAATGTAGCAGAAGCAGGTAATGCAGTTCCTGCATCACGAATTACTGATACATTAATAGATCCATCAACTGCAAGTGCTTCAACTGCAATTCTTGATGAATCAGATGTAGAAGCAATAGGCATAAAGTCGGATGAAAGGAATGAAAGAACATCACTCGTAGGGAGTGTGAACATATGCTTCCAAATATAACCAGCAGTTGCTGCTGGTTCTGTGTAGATACCAGTACCAGCATCAAATGTACCCTGACCAGCACTTGGTTGAGATTTTGGTTCGTAGGTAGCGTTTTGTCCTGTTGGATTCGTGGGGGATTCGCCGTTATATAAACACTTAAACACTTCGTATGAAGAGTTCATTACATAGAACTTTGAAGTAGATAGTGAAGAAGACCCTAGTGCAGTTTCAACGCCAATAGCTCCGCCACCACCTGGTGTTGGAGAATAATTTGGACGGTACATATCAAATTTTGGATTCAGCGCAAGGTTCCAGTTATAACGGGGAACTACAAGACGAGCAAAGGGACCAGTAACTCTCTTGGCAGCAATTAGTTCTTCGTATACAGATCTTTTCTCAGAAAAATTATCCAATGGCATTGGAGGTACATCTTCAGTACCGTATCTGTATGTACCACTCTTAGAAGTAGCACCACTAGTTCCACCAGTAATAGTAGTTCCAAATGATGGAGTTGTAGTTGGAGTCGGTAGAACGGTATTAAGTAGAAGGCTGTTAGAATATGCAGCAGCAACTACACCACTCCATCCACCACCGCTTACAGTTTCTCCAATTTGAAATGATCCACTTACGTTGAAAATTTCTAAGTAAGCATCCCACCTAGAAGATCTTCCAACGAAGAAATACATTCTGGTACGCGCTGCATCTGCATCGTTTGTACCTTCTGTTAAAGATTCTAGAAATTGCTTCGCATTGAAGATTCTAAATTTTTCTGAAATAATAGCTGCCATAGCACTAGTGCCTGTATAGTAAGACTGAATCCGAGTTATTTATATTTATTTATAGAGCGTTTCTTAAGTAGTCTCCTACTGTATGCAATGCGATAGGCGACCCGTCCGCGCCTCTTGTGCAGTTAATAAAACGATCTGATAATTTAGATGTGTAGGAAATTTTTTCCCCACCAATTAAAATGGTTCCTGATGATGGGAATCTTGCAGTATTTGCGTAGACAACTTCTCCAGTAGCAATAAATCCAGCATCACCCTGATCGGGTAGATCTGATGTATCTAATTGCGCCATATAATAGTTAATTGAAGAGTACCCTAAGTTAAATGGATACGCGGAAGAAGAAGAACCATCAGAGATAATTTCGTATGGTTCTAATTCAGCAAGTTGAACTTCTGATACTGGATCACCACTTGGAGCAATAATATCTCCAAGATCCATGAATATGCTATTTTCCCAATGATTAATATTATTAAAGAATGTCAAATCAACAAGATCAGATGCCCACATTGAGAATCCAACTTCAAAATATTCAGTTACATTAATAGATGTTGTAACTAAAATATTATCTGATACCAATTTAGGTTCAATAATAACTAAAATATCTGCATCTGCCTGTGTTGTAGGTCCTGCAATTGAAGTAGATCCAACAAATGGATTGAAGAATTTATATTCACGAGAGACTGTAAACAGAGGAGCAGTATCAACAATACTTTGAATGATTAGTGTAATGTCAATGTATCCATCTGGAATTACTACAGAAGGATCTATAACAGCGACTGGTAGATCAATACCCTTAATGATATCAAAGAATGATGCTACTGCAACTGGAGAACTTTGTCCAATTTGTGTTCCAATACCAAGAGTATGAAAAGTATCAATTTTTCTACCAGAACTTTTGATTAAATCATAAGATCTTGCGGTAATTACTTTTGGTGATTTGGTATATCCGGATCCTTTTTTAGTTAATACAATATCAACAATTTGACCATCCGAAACAACCACTTCAGCTCTTGCTCCACCACCTTCTTGATTTACGGAGACAAAATGTAAAATTGGAGGTGAATCATAATCATATGCAGTAGTTGGTTGAATAATACCTTCATCATATAACAATTGTAAATCTCTTCTATTCCATGTTACTTTAGAAACACTACCATTTTCTATTTCACATGTAACACTAAGACCTACGCCTCGTACATTACCATTATAGTTAGTAGTAGTTACAGAGCCAAAGAAAGCATTTGATACATCTTGACCTGGATTATAATCCTTGGGATTGGTATATCTTGGTAATTCATTTATAGTTCTAAACTCTTTTTCGCCGTCAATTCTAATGAGGTCTTTTGCATTTAAATTAGCAAGGAGACGTTTTCTTTCGTAGAAAGATTCATCTGCACGTGGAGTTCCATACAACCAATTGCCAGAATTTCTTTGCATTCTGTAATCGTTATTAGAATCTCTAACAACACTTATACTATTAGTAGTTCCAGACAGTTCATACTCATCAGAAAAATCAGATTCTCCAGCAAAGAAAATATTGCTAGTATCTACATCTGGGTTGTTACCTGCTAATGTAATAATTAAAGTTTGACTAGTAGTTGTATAATTTTTAACATTACCAATAAACTTCTTGGTATTACCAATTTTTTGATATGCAACTTGGAACTTATCATACGAAGTATTGAACCAAGAAATCCAATCAATAAAGTTATTTGGAGATCCTGCGTCACAAGTGATTTTAATTTCGTTATAATAACTGTTTCTTTGGAAATCAAATAATGTTACTGTTTGATCAATGTCTCTACCATATAGTAATATAATTTCAACATTGTTTTCTCTAAAGATTTTTTTAGTAAATCTAATTGCTGGTCCCGTAATTGTGTAAGAAACACCATTACGTTGAAGGACACCATCTATGAATACATAAGCAAACTTAGGATCGTCAACAGTTTGTACCTTTTTATTTTTAGAATTTAAAATTAGGAATGGTCCACCGGAACCAGTCAGAATTCCAGATTTTTCAATTTCACATCTAATGTAGTTACCAACACCATGAGCAAAAAACTTTTCAACTGCTAAAGGTTCTTGCACAGTTTTTGTGTTCTCACCCTGTCCCCAAATAGGTGGTGTGTCAAATACAACTTTATTTGGTACTGATGTTTTATCAATAGTGTATGCAGGATCATGTTGTAATACACCGCTAAGTGCAATGAATAGATTTTCATTTATTTCAGTATCAACCGCAGTTCCATCTTCATAGTACAATTCAAATATTGTATTCTCCCCATTGATATAGTCTGGGTAAGATATTGTTGAAGTTTGAGGACCTGTTGTCAATGTTTCACGTACATTTTCAAACAAAGAATCTAAAGCAGATGCTACTTCCTCACATTCTTTCAATTCACTTAAAAGTAATGGATCTGGAAGAATATTATAGTTTGAATATGAAGTAAATGTAGTCCAATATCCTGTAGAATTTGAGTTTTGCTCAACTGTATCTATTCTATTAGGTCCACCTTCCAAAATAGATTCAACAATATCAATATAAGTTGTTATAGAACTAGCAACTTCAGCACATGCAGGTGAGGACGAATCAATACGAATACTATTATCTTTTACCGATCCCAGATTTCTCATTGCAGCAATCATTAAATCACGCAATACTTTATGAGCATAAACTGTTTCATTGAGTTCGTCTTTAATATAATTAAGATTTCCGTCAACAAAATAACTCTCGGCAAATTCTACAATTTTTCTATTACCACCATACTTTAAACAATAATTTACTGCATCAACTAACAATCCAAGATCTCTAGAACATTTTGTGCTATAATTAGTGGATGCAAGAGCAAGATACTTTGTATTAATTGCATTGATTGTATCAGTAATCATACTGGACTTATTTTTTTCAATTAATGTTGATGCATCAAAATAAGTACCGACATTCAATCCACTCCAAATAAATGTCATATCTGCATTGCCAGATGGATCTGGTGTTACTGCAACTGAGTTATTACTTACTTGTATGGTTCTACCATCAATAATGTCTGTAATAATAGTTCCATCTGGGAATGATCTTCCAGAACTAACTTTCATACCAATAGCAATATCATCAGTATTAGTCATTGTAACTTGATTAGTTCCTACTGTCCAAGATACTTGACGATCTGAGTAATCCCAATTTCTTGATGCTAATTTACTTAAACGTACTGCATACTCAAATGCATCAATAGTTGCTTCCAGTTCTCCTGAAATATAATTAAGTACTCCAGCATTGAAATATTTTTCAACAGCAAACAAAGTTTTTTGATTGCCACCAAATCTCAAGTCATGTTCTAATGCGTCTAATATAAGACCAATGTCACGATAACATTTTTCACTTAAATTTGTCCATGGAATTGATGTATACTTAGACTTAATATAACCTAAAGTTTCTGATTGAATAAATCTTCTATTTTGGTTAATCTGATTTGCAGCATCTATCCATGTACCGCTACGTTGGAAAATATTCTTAATCTTTTTAAGATATTTTTGATTTAATGTATCTGATTTAAATTGGAAATTTCTACCATAGAATAGAACTCCTGGAACTGATTGCCCATCTTTATTGGTAGGTCCCAGAGGAGGAGATGCAAAAGTAATTTTATCTCCATTTATTATATACGAGATTCCAGGTTCCTGTAGTATAGCATCTAATGTAATAGTTAACGCCTGTTCATTGTATGGGTTGACCGAATTACCATTTACATCAACAATATTAAATACAGTTTTTCCTTGTAAATTTCCTTTGTCACCAAAGTTACCATCAAAAGATTCTGTTAAGTAAACTTCAGTAGAAGTAATTTCTGAAGTATTGAAAGATTCCGTTGCAACAGAACCAATTCCTTTTTCAACTTTGAAGGAATCCATAAGAACAATACTTTGAGTAATATTCTTTTTGGTGCTAATAACAGAAATTTTATTTACATCAGGATTCCAAATTTGTACAATACTTGTACCAACAAATTTACTATCACTATTCATTGAAGCATTTGATGCCGATTCAATCAATACTTCGCCAAAAACTTTAAATCCTGCAGGATGAGTTGTTGACTTAATTAAAGATCTCCAACTATCAATAGAAGTTTTTGATTTAACTAAGTATGAATAATCTTGATAATAAAAAGAATCTGTAATTCTTTGATTCTGATCACTTACTTTTCCAGAATCAGATTCAAAGTATCCTTGGTTATCATAATAAGTTTTAATTTGAGGAGAAAACTCGGTATATCTAATAGTTTCTA
This sequence comes from Verrucomicrobiales bacterium, assembly GCA_002684915.1. Lineage (GTDB taxonomy): Bacteria > Verrucomicrobiota > Verrucomicrobiia > Limisphaerales > UBA1096 > UBA1096. The sequence goes on along the minus strand of NYWG01000229.1, from coordinate 22,261 downwards.
ATATTGCACTTTTGTTTCTAGCGAGACCTTTAATTAGTTTCTTCTGTCTAAAAACACCAGATACTCTATCAACACTTAATCTACCAGATCTAAATGAAGTTATTCTTGCTCTTGCTACCTCTACATTATTAATTTCTTGAACAATAGTTTCTCCAATTGCAAAACAATTAGGATCAAAATTAGATAAAGATAAAATATAATTAGATCTAAATGTTGATGTTAAAGTATTATCTTTATGGAAAGATCCACCTACGTTAATAACGTTAATATTTCTAGGGACTCCAATATCATCACTATTAATAAGACATTCAACACTAGACTCAGCAATTTTAACTTCTGGAGGTGTAGAATATCCAAACCCAGAATTTACAACTTCAACACCAGTGATTCTACCTTGGTCTATAATTGCTTTTAATTTTGCGTTTCCTTCAACCGAAACAATAGGATTAACATATCCACTTCCACCAGTCTTTACTGATACTCCAACAATTTTACCATTCTCTATGATAGATGTTGCAGTAGCTTTATTAGTGGGCATAATACCCAAAACAGAAGGAACCTTCCTATAATCATTACCAATATTAATTACAGCAATAGAATTAATTTTTCCTATTGAAAATTTTGATTTACTAGTATATTCAATTAATCCACTTCCATCATTAGTAGCGAGTGTAACAGTATCGTAAACAACTTTAGTCGGAGTGATATACAATGCAGACTTACTACCCTGCAATGGATCTGGAACTACTTTAATGAAAGATCCTTCAGATTGAACATTATTTAACTTATCAAAGTAAAAATATGTCTTAAAAGAAACTTCTGACTTCGTACTATAGTTATTTGTAGCAATACGTGGACCAAACCCAAACTTAACATCTAAGACATTGTTTCCTCTAATCGCTTCTAAAGTTTTTAGATTTAAATTTTTGCTAGGTGAGATATCAAATTCAACATCATTCATTGATGAGTGAGAAGTATCAAAAATATAACGATAGTCTTCTTTAATTTCAATTAATTGATTTCGTACAAACAAAGTATTATCTAAAGAAAATTCAAAACAACGAATTGGATCTTGTACAGAAATTATTCCTGCAAGTCTTTGTTCTTGATCAAAAAATACCGTACTTAGATCAATTGGAGTGATACTATTGACTGTTTGTCCATAATTGTATACAAATACAATTTTTTGTGTTCTAGAATCATACGAAAAAATACTAGCATCGCCAACCGCAGTACCAGGAGAAATAACATAACCGGCATTATAAGTTGACACAGTAGCGCCATTAAAATGATTTAATGGTGTTGCTCCTCTAGTAACATTAATAGATTTTGTTGAATTGACTACTCGCGATAAAACTGTAATAACTTCATTTCCAATGCTTAATTTATCACCGGGATTAATTCCTACGTTACTACTAAGATTTACAACTGTTTCTGATGAAGAAAGACCAATATGGTCAACGTTAATTTGTACAGCAGGAGTATTAGTATTTGTTTTACTGAGAGCTGTATCTCCAACAGTTAAAACATCAAACAGTTCATAACCAGTACCTTTTTCGGTTATTGTAATAGATGTTACACTACCGGCAGAAGAAACAACAATATTTGCTTTTGCTCCCGATCCACTACCCCCTACTAATGCAAGGTCATTATATGTGTTAGTAGTGTAGTCTTCTCCTCCATTTAAGATACTAACTTTTCCAACACCATTATCATTTAAAACCCTAGTGATACCAGGGGTTTGTAGCGTTGCTTCTTGGTAAACTCTAGATCTTAGATAATATGTTGTTGTAGTGGAGGCATCATCAGGATTGATGTCAATATCAATAATATCACTTTCAGCAATACCATGTGCATCTGTTGTAGTTAAGATTGCTACATTATCTTTTAAATTAAAGATAATTAAATCATCACTCAGTAAATTAATTGTTATTATTTTAGAACCAGTAGTATTAATTAAATCTGAACTTCTTAAGAATAAAGTATCAGATACAACAAAAGAACCAGTAAGAACTTTAATTTTTACGACGTTTTGTTTCGTAGTAGTTTCTAAAACTTCTCCCGATGCTACTGGAGCACTAAGACCATCAGTAAATTCTAATATAGCTCCTTTAGTATAAGAAGAGTTTTTGTCTAAAAATAAACTAATAACTTTTACATTAGATGATAGTACATCTGTACTATTAAAAGTACCATTTACATCACGCAGAGCAAACTTAGTTCCAGAAAATACATTTCCTACAATTTCACCGGTAGCTCCAGTTGCACTTTGAGTGATAGTGTCACCATCAAACAAATATGCAATTGATTTTAATTCAACATATAATGCCTTAGTGTCTTGAGATTCAATACTATCTACAGATCTTCCTTGTACAGAAGATACCTCAGCACTTGCTCCAAATCCATCAGTATCTGAATTATCAATAATTAACTCAGATCCAACAGAAAAATTATTAGTACTATTTAAAACAGAAACAGAACTAATACTACCTCGTTTTACATCAGTGATCTTTGCTAATGCAAATTCTCCATTATTAGTGATATTAGATGTTCTGAGTCTTTTAGCAAATGTTGGGACATTATCTTGTGAAAGTTCCGAATTATAATTTGAATCAACTGGTAAAGAATAATAATTATCGCCTAAAATATAAGGGAATACTGGATCACCTTGAGTATCAAGAGTTACAAAGTATGCATAAGTTCCTTCAGGATAATCTGGTGTTACACAGTATCTTCCATTATTTTGATCTAAACTACCATATTCTGCAATATATGTAAAATCATCAATAAACGTTCCAATAGGATATTGACTAACTAGTGGACCATTAGATCTAGTATTATTTTTAGTATAACTACTAGTCATTCTAGTAATTGAACTTTGTAAATCTAAAGGATCTTGATGTCCAAATGGACCATAGATTGGATTTCCGTCATAAGCAAAACCAATAATAGGTGAGTGAGTTACTCCAGTATCTCCAGACCTAATAGTAGATGGTGCTGCATAATAAGCATAACCGGAACCACGATTTATTGTATAGTTATTGAAAAAATATCCATTTTCTGAATCTAAAGAAGATTGATTTTTGTAAAACTTATCTTTTCTCCATTGTCTGATAGATGCAGTTGCTTCAGATCCAGATCCTACGGCAATAATATCTACTTGTACATTTTCTTGTGAATATAGACTACCACCATTAATTTTTTCAAATCTATCAATAGCACCTGCAGTAGTAACAACTGCACGATATACTGCAAATCTTCCTTTACCTGCAGAATCTGTAATTCTTACCTCAGGTGCAGAAGAATAATACTCACCAGCATTTTCAACTACAATACTAGTAATTTCACCATTAGTGATAATTGCTCTTGCTTGAGCATTTCTGCCAGATAGTACTTCTACAGTAGGAATTGAATTATAATCTCCAGGAGTATCAACAATAACAGACTCAACTACTTGACCTGCTAATCTAGTTCTTGCTAAGTTAGCAACCCCGTTAACTAATATAAATGGTGGTTTAGCGTATCCAGATCCTCTTGATGTAACTGCAATAGATTGAATAGCACCTGAATTGACTACTTCCTCATCTTTGTAACTTAGAAAGGGAATACCATTGATTGCAATACCAATATCTCTATATAATGTCTTGTAAATTTCTGTGGTTTGTATTGGATTCTTTCTAATGATCTTTAGTAATTTTTGATCTTGAGCATCGGAAGGTAAAGTTGGAATATTATGTGAAGGAAATCCCGACGATGCAATATAATATCCACTACCATCTTCAAAGATCGCAGATACATTTGGGTTAAGTCCTGTAATCGCAGCAGAACCTGTACTAAAAATCCACCTTAAGTTATTTTGAGTATCATTGATTCTAACATCGTCAGTTAAAAATCCAGACTCAGAAATTTCTACTGATTCCCCAGGATTTGAATATGGAGATTCAATAGAATTGTTTAATCCATATAAAAGACCAAATACTTGTAGTTGAATACTACCAGAAGATACTTCTAGATTATAACTAACAGTTGTTTCAGGTTGATAAGAACCATTACCATCTCTTGTTTTAATTACAAATTGATTTACATTTTTTTCTTCAAATGTAAAAATTTCAGATCCTACTACAAAAGATCCTTTTGTCTCCCAACCCATCGTAGAAAAAACATTTATCCTATCACCAACAGTTGCTGATGCAGATATAGGACTCGTTAATTGAGTTTTTAAAGATGAACTAAAAGTTCCATTAACACTAGATTCGTTTAGAATAATATCATATAATTCTTCATTATCAAAAGTACCACTATACTTAACATTATCTACAACTGCAGATGCATAGTTGCCTTCTACATTTTGAGTAATTTGCTTTCCAATTAAATCGTTTGGATTGCCAGTAAGAATTTTTACTCTTAATGCATATGATTGAATCCAATTAGATTCCGATGACTTTAACGTAAAATCTCTTGGATAGGCAATATCAGGATTCGGATCATCCTGAATTAAACATTTAAATAGAAACTTAATAGAATTATCAGTTCCTTTTGCTCTATAAAAATCAGTAATATTTTTTAGTAAAGTTCTCTTGTCAACTCCTTCCTTTAGGTATGCTTCAGGAAAATCTGCAAGGTATTGTGCTTCAAAACTTTTAACTAAAGAATATAAAAATAAATTGCTAATATTTTGTACAGTAGACCCATTAACATGAGTATCTGCTTGTGTAGTTACAAAAGTACTACTATTATAAAGATCACCAATAGTAGTATTACCACTGACACCACGACTTACTTCTAAAAATTGAGTATCTGTTCTTTCTGCATAAAAACAAATCTCATCATCAATTTTGATGTATCCACCATACTTGGGAAACGAAGTAGCGTCAGCAACAGTAATTGTTGTGCTTAATTCACCTAAAGATCCAACAACAGTAGTTGACTCTTTGAGGATATTTGTTTCGTAAAAATCAATATCACGATACGATTGAAGATTCGCAATAATATCAACCGGTTGACCTTGTAATTCTAATTGCTCATAATATTTTTGTATGAACTTACCAAAAAGTTCATACTCTTCATTAATAAAGTCCGGTAATTGTGACTCAACTAGATATGAGATTTTATTAGCAGTTTTGACCATCTACTACTACTCTTTGTATGCTACAAATGTACTCTTTGAGATATCTACGTCTAGATATACTTCACGTTTAACTTCAACATCATTACTGGATGGTTTTACTCTCAGTTCAATACGATTGTCCGAGAATGTTCCTTTCAGAATAGTGAAGTCATACAATTTAATCTCACCTTTGACATAATCAACATCACCAACAGAATCGTTTAGGAGAATTTTATCTCCAGTTAATGAATCTAGTCTATATAGGACGATTTTGCCATCTCTATCTTCCAAATACGATGTATAATTGGGATGTTCAAAAACAGTCATACCAGTAGATGTTACAACTGGATTATCACAATCTTTTAAGAATTCATTTTGATAGCAAATTTCGTAAAAAGAAGATGCATTAATTTGAGCATAAAAATCTTTTCTTAACGTAATTTCTGTAATGTTAGAATTGATTGCACGGTCAGAATTATCAATTACACCTATAAACTTACTATATCTAAACTTACCATTAAATTTTTCAGTACCTGATGTTTTTAAGTATTCATTAACTCCAGTTGAAACTTTTGCTGCAACTTCAGCAGGAAGAATATTGGTCTTAGCACCATCAAAGTAAATCTTACTATTAATTTCAACAAAAAGAATAGATGGATCTAAAAACACAGGTTTTACAGAAGCAACTGCATAACTCCTTAACTTATCCGTTAGTTCTTTCTTAGTTACTGAAGATAAAGAATTTGCTATAGTTGGTTTCACAGCAATGAATACTTTACCATAATCAGGTGGTACTTGATCCTCACCACCAAATACAATGATATCACTCACTGCAGGATACAAATTTCTTACAATAGCAGAATAGTCATTTGATGTTACTGCTCTATTCTGAGAACCATAAAATTTTGGTGCATTGAATTTAATCTTTTCAATACTTTCAATTGCAGATCCACCTCGTGCATTAGAATTTGTTACAATATTACCAACACTAAATGGTGATGATACTTTAACATCATTCTCGTCTAAGAATACACCACTAAACGTAAATGACTTTGCGCCATTAGATTGTGAACCTTTTGTTAAAATATAACTTATTTCAATTACATTTCCATCAGATAATTTTTTGCCAAGAGTACCATCTCCAAAAAATAACTCATATTGCTCATCGTCAATTTCATTGACAAAATATACTTTATCTTCACCACCTACTTGAAGAATATTATCTGACTTTTTATATTCTTCATAAACACTAGAATTAGCAGACTCATACACTCTAACAATTAGAGTATTTAAATCTGCTGCTGAATTTTGAATTTTAAATTTTTGATCTTTTAATGATCCATCATATGTAAATGTACTCAATACATATGATCCTTCATTTAAAACAACATCCGAGAACGTTGCAACATTATTGACAACCGGAACTTTAATATCTTTTAATGTAACATAACGATAAAGAGTTTTATCGTAATTAGTTACAAATCCAGTTCCTGCCTTCAATTTAATTGAAGATGGTCCTGAAACCGGAAATGTAACAGAAAACCCAAGTTCTGCACTTGGTGATGTAATTGATTTGGGAGTATACCCTAATTGCTTCGCTAACGATACTACGTTGTCTCTCAGCGTTGCTGAATCTAAGAATAGTTCATTGACTACCATATTGGCATTAAATGCCGTGTAGTACGTATTGTATGCCAATACATCTAACAACTGACTTAATGCAGAACCTTCAAAATCATAATCGGTAAAATCCGATTGTGATCTCATGTAATCTTTGAGAGTACTCTTGATTTCAGTGAAATCTAGATTGTTTAATTGGGTATATGGCATTATCTCGTCCTAGACAGGAAGAACTCTATTTGAACAGGTGGGACTTCTGTTCCTCTTATCTCATACGTCATTTCAACATCTAAACCATTATCTTCAAAGTTGGGAATACAACTAATAGATGTTACAGCAATTCTAGGTTCGTATTTTGCTAGAGACAATTGCATATTTCGTTTAATAATACCTGCAACTGCATAGTCTAATGGTTCAAACAAAAATGATCTAATGTCTGAACCATAATCAGGATTAAATAAACGCTCACCCTTATTCGTAAGTACTAAATTAACAATTGCTTGTTTAATTGCAGCATTATCTTTACTGACAACTACATCATCAGTAACAGGGTGTTTTTTGAAAGTAATATTGACATCTCTAAACGTGAGATTAGAAGTTGCCATTAAGAGTATTCGGAGTCTTTAGTATTTAGTCGTCAGGAAAAACAATATTCCAAGAAATACTAATTCTAGAATTATCACCATGATAAGGAGTCACGTAATGTGGCATCCAACTCTCAAATACTAAACCTTCTCCAGCATTTGCTACAAAAGCAATGGTTGGCATTTCATTCATCGTACCATGAGATCCTCGCGGATCCGGAAAACAAATTGCCCCATTTGTTTGAGAGCACTCTCCTGGAGTTTGCACATAATAAACACCACTATATTTAAAGTTTGCATGAGAATGGTAATTTGAAAAACCACCATCCTCTAACTTAATTGCCCAACATTCCACAAATGCTTTTTCAATTGGACCTTGTTTATGTGCTTGAGATGCATGAAGAAGTAGTGATTTTAAATCAAAGCACCAGTCATATTCTAGATCAGTTAAATTGGTGACCGAGTGCCACGCTTTTCCACCCACAGAAAACGTTTTAAGATTGGGATTCTTTTTAGATTCCTCATTAACGTAATTAATGATACTTCTATTTAATTTTTTGGGGTTGGTATCATTACGAAATGCAGTAATATTGCATGGAAAAAAGGTTTCTGTATTAACTGATATAGGTGATGTATTCATTGACTCCAACGTTCTACAAATTCACCAATCGCACTATCTGGATTTGGATACAACTCTTCCTTACGCTTATTCCTATTTCGTTTTGATGCCATGTCAAGATACTTATCACTATCAGTTTCAGTGATGAGAGTCATTCCTTCATCAATAAAACTTTGACTTTTATCAACCTTAAGATGATTGCCCATTGTAGCTCCAGTGTTTGTTTGGTTGTTCCCACCAGAAGTGTAAGTCTTCTGTGTCGTCGTCATAATATTCAGATACTAATTCGCTTTTAAATTTACTATGAATGTTTTCACACAATGAAAGAGTATGATAATTCTTGTCTGAAAACTTCTCCATCGCTTCTGTGATCCAAGTATAGTTACCCCCACGGATAACTCCCGCCTCACATAGGATAAAGTTATCCCATTCTAATACCCAGTCCGCATAATTCAACATAAAGATGTCTTTATACGGATCTACACCTTCATCAGGAAACGGAACGTTCACTGATTCAACATGAAAACACTCATTGTCCATGGATAATCCATGACAAAGGTGCTGGGTTACAATACTAGAATAATCAGGAGAAACACAAAGTAAACATGTCTTACTAGGATGAATATCCCAATCGGACATCTTCACTTTATATATCATTTCCTGAATTAATGCCATCTCATGGTCTTGTGAGATAAACAATAAGTCTCGGCGCTTCGGCGTTTCGGTCCTCAATTTCACTTACCCTGACCACGATAACGCTTCTTAGCACCATTACGACTCGTAGATGCATACTTCGTATGCTTTCCCATACCTTGACGACTCTTCTTCGGTTTTGCTTCAATCTCTAAAGTACCCGATAGTCCTGATTTTGCTTTTGCCATGAATTAACTCTTAGTACCAATGATTATTGTAGGATAGATTGTAAAACCTGTCAAGGGCCTAGGATTAGGTACTCCGCCTACGGCTTGCACCGCATCGCCACTGACAGGGACTAACACCTTATCCATGTATACGCCACGTACTGCTGGGTTCTGTACACCAGTTATACCTGTACGTACCAATGGTGGTGGTGTAGGTGGCAGTAGATTGTCCCACGTGCCCGGTACAGGCAACGGAGGTAGCACAGGGTTCACTATGTTAATTGGAATTCCTGCAGGTATTTCCTTGGTGGCACCTGTACGTATTGTAGGAAGTGGTGTAGGGTAATTTGCAACACCTAGAATAGGATATGGTGGATACTTTGAATTTGCTTGCTCCACTATCACAGAAACTGAATCAAGTGCAGTACCATCTACAATCATACCAGGTGTTATAAAATCTACACCCGGTATTGGCGGTGGATCACTCATTCCTTAACTCCTCCACTGCTTTGTACAGTTCATCCAATGTCTCCGCTATCGTCTGATAGTTCTGGGATGACGGTGGCTTGTACATTAATTGGGGGTTCTCTAAGTTGGATACCCTCTGCTCCACCATCGTCAACCTCTTGAGCAGCTCTTGGAGTTGCTCGTTGAACTTCTGCGTTGTTGATTGGTTCTCTTGAGTCATTATCTAATCCTGAAAATCTTTTTGCCGCTGCTCCCTCAAACTGATCGCAGAAGGCATCAAAGTTGTTTAGAATCTCTTCGTATACATTACGCTCCTGCAACGTTCAACCTCCCAGATACTTCAGGGTACTTGTCCAATGGATTCTCCCCATCAGGGAATCTCATTAACCCTTCAAGTTCAATTACTTTCGCTTCCAATCCTACAAGACGCTCCGCAATCTCTTGGATTACATCTGCCATCTTATTGATCTGTTGCTGCTGCACTGCTAATTGAAACTGGGCGTCCTTCTTCAATGGATTATTCATATCATCTAAAACAGTCTCTTCAGTGATAACGAGGTTTTCAGTCATTTTTTTGCTGGGAAATTTTTTTGGGTTTTGAGGTTTTAAAAAAACCATTTTCAAAATATATTTATCGGTCGCTGGGATACTTTTGTAGGTTAGGGACTTACCGGTTTTTGCTGGAAACGCCAACCCCCTGCTGCTCACCGGGGGCATTCTGTGGTATACTCTCAGACTCTGCCTGCCCTGTCTATCTTCTTCTCCTTTGCTGATCGCTTGGTGGTGTTGGTGTTATGTCCCAAGCGTTGGAAGCATGTCACCTCATTCCATGCAGGTGCATCGTTGATGACCTTGGTGAGTTCAGGGCACTTGTCTGGATTGGTCAGGATGTCGGAGGGAACAGCGAACCACTCGGTGCCCTGCCCGATGTGTGCCCAGTCGTATGCCACCATGAGTGCATGCAAGTAACGCTCCATCTCATGAACGCCACCGATCGTGTCCTCTGGCATGGGAATGGTAGTCATGTCATCCACAGCAAAGTATGCCATCAGCTCCAGGTTATCGGGGCAGGATGTCTTATGCTCAAGGGCACGTTCCATGGTGCCCTGCTTGCCCTTGTATGCCAGACCGATCTTGATCTTGATCATGTCGGTTGCTGCCTCAAAGTGCTCACAGCGAGCAGCGATGATGTAGATGCCACCGGGTTCGTTGACTCTCTTGTAACCTTGCATGAGATGAAGTGGTTTTGTTTCTTGAGTAAAGTCTACAGGGTCAGCGTCTAGTGTCTGTCGCTGATGTTCCAGTTAGTGAATTGGTCGGGTTGAATGCGACCTGCTCTCACTGCCTGCCTGTACTCCATCTCTGCCATGTGCTGGCGTTGGATTGACTCCATGACGGTCTGCATCAGAGGGGAGGGGTTCTCGTTGTGGATGAAGAAACCGGTTCGTTGCATTGCTTTGTTTTCCATGTCCTTAGTATAGGGGATCAGTTCCACCCCGTCGCCTCTGATGGGACAGTTTCAGAATCGGTTGCTAGAGGTGAGTCAAGCACGTAGCGATTGACCCACTCGCCTGCCGATTGCTTGAGATCAACTAGGAAGCGCAGCATATCGCGGCGTCTCACCTTGTGGTTGCTGTAGTGTCCCGAGTTCCAAAAAACCATGCACTGCCGGGTGACCGGGTAGAGGTTGATCTGATGAGTTGCTGTGCTGTCGGTGTGGAGAATGATGACCGGGTTGAGCATTGCCATGATGGGTGTGTTGTTCTTGTGTATTGTAGCATGGAGAGGGGCGACCCCTCAATCTGCGACGAGTTCCAGCATCATCTCAACCATCTCATCCTCATCAATGGCGGGGTCGTTCCACTTAACGCCGTCTGCTGTCTCACCGAGCATGCGTCCGATCTGTCCTTCGGTCATGCAACGGATGAACTTAGTCCATGGGTTCTCTCCCTCTGCATACTGTACGCATGCCCTAGCGGTGTTGTACAGGAACTCATCGTTCTGCATCCAGAGGGAAGCGTTCCAGGTCTCGTAGTTTGCCCAACCGTTGTATGTGGTGGAAGCGGTCATGTGGTTTGTTTGCTTTGTTGTTTTAATTATACAGCCCAGGGAGTGCCTGACTACCCTGCTGATGACACTTGTTCATCTGTCACATACATCCATTTCATCCACGCCTTGGTCCCTTCCTTCCATATGGTACAATCTTCATTCCACTGCCTTGCATAGTCATATGCGTCAGTCATGTTGGTTGCGTAGTCGCACCCGTGAGGATCAACCCGATCCCATGCCTTTGGTTGAATTGCGTACATGTTCACAGTCCGTTGATGTAGTCAGCGAGTGCTTCATCGTACTCTGCCTTTGTGTCAAAGGTCCGACCGTAGATGGTGCGAGGATACGTGACATCACGACCAGCAGCAGCGACCATCTCACAGTCTGCGCGATCGTATCCCATTTCCACGAGGTTCGCCACGTAGGGGTTGTGGATGTTCATGAGCACCTCATCGGTCTCAAGGGCAATGGTGCAGGGGTCTTTGAATTTGTTCATGTGTCTACAATACACGATCTGAGGTGCTGTGCCCATTTTGTGTGCCACCTTGCCAACTGGTTGCGGCAGCCAAAACGTTTGTGTTACATAGTGACCTTAGTTCATGATGGCAGTAACACTAACTACCCTAGCGTTAGGGTTACGTGCGATGGCAACTTGCTTCGCTTCTTGATAGTCACGGGCAACAACTTGTTCTTTAAATACAGTGCCTGCAACATACAATGTGACTTCGTGTTTCACAAACACTCTCCGAGTTCTGTATCAATAGCATCAACAATTGCTGAATGAATGTGATCATAGTCTTGCAGGTTAGTTAACACGTCCTGGCAGACTTCATCCGATTGATACACCTCATCACCATTATCATCATACGTTAAAACATCTTCGCTAGTGTAAATCCAACCGGCACAAGGTGCATCTTCCCCCTGTTGTTCAATGAGATTTTCAACCCTTGCTTTGAATGCTTTGAGTGAGTAGAACTGTGCAGACATTGTTGTTACTTAGTGGATGATCAGTTGTTGATGTCAGTGAGGTCAACTCCTAGTTCTCCGTTCTCATCTTCAACGAGAACAGTTTCTATGTTTGGCACGTCAAAGATTTCACCTTGCATGTCTTGAATTTCGTCAAACATTGAATCAATTCGTGTTAACATACGTAGTATGACAGATGATTGATTGAAGATCAAGTGGTGCTGTGCCAGTTTACTTAGTGTCACAACTGATCTCCAATATATTATGATTGTGTTGTATAGTCAATGTCTGCATCAAACATACAACTATCATCGTAGTTTGTATCACTATCTTCCTCTAACTGATTGATCAGTTCTTGATACATTTCTTCTACAGTCATAGTAACACTTACTATAGTATGTTAATAGTTATATTAGTTTAATGTATTTTATTACCTTTTTACCGATAATCCATAAAAACCATGGGAATAGTTCATCATTGCAACTAGTCGGTGTTAATGGCAATTAATTAAATTGTTAAAAGTACAAAATATGAAAAACCTCGGAAACCGCAAAAGTTGCAATTCCCGAGTTTTGTTAATTATGCAAATTCAACAAACTCATAACCGTTGGTGAAGTCGTGAGTTACCTTATTGTCCCTGATGTACCATGCAAAGTCCTTCTGAAACACACCGTCAGTGTATGCGTTGCAGAACTCGTTGATGATAGCGTTAAGACGAGATTTGGTGGTATTAGACTGCCATCCACCGTCAAAGATACGCACAAATGCTTCGCCTACCTCAGCAATCTTGTTGCCGTGCAAACGTACCGTAGACACACCGTCCTCAGTCACAACACTGGTATTAGCACGAGACCAATTAGCGTTGTTCTTGATAGCAGTGTTCATCAAGGATTCAATCTTACGCATGTGATGTTAGTTAGTGTGGTGAGTATGAAAGAAAGAGAAGATCAGGCGTTGGCAAACTCTAGGATGCCGCTGATCTGGTCAATAACCTTCGGAGTCAACTCAATACCCTGTGACTCAATGAAATCGCAGCACATCTCAAGATCGGGTGACATTTCGTTGATGAATCCGTTGAGTGATGCAGCGTGAGCGAGAGTGAACATGCTTGATTTGTTTGGTACTTTCATAGTATGGCAGAGATGGGGTTGAAATGCAACCCCTTATGGACAGTTCGTCAAGCGGCACGTAGTTCGCCTTTAACCACCACGTCCGATGGTACACGTGACACAGTGTAACGACGGATCTGACCCTCAAACTGACGCCATGCCTCTACGGTCTCGTTTACGATCCGATTGTGCTGGCGATCCATACCCTTGGCAGTGGTACACTTGCCACACTTACGGAAATAGATGATGGGGTGCTGTGGTGCCTCATGAGTGTCAATCTCAATCTTATAGAATGAATGCTTGACGACTTGGACTGTCACTTGCTGTTTTCCTGACGACTCCTATACAATACACGATTTTGAGTCCTGTGCCATCCTACTGTGCCACTTCAATAACTGTCATCATAATCATTGATTTCGCGTTTGAACTTTGCTACCTTCTTTTTAGCGGATCGTTTCACATTCTTGACATTGTATCCGAAATCTTCAAACTCATCTCGCAATTCATCGCGATAATCAGTATTACCGCGATAGTTCTTCTTACTCATCGTTCTAATTAAATCTTACTGAATAACAGTGGGTGAGTGATTATTTAGATGGTACAATCAATCCTTCCTTTACACTGGAAGAGATGAATCTACCGACTGATTCTTTGTTTGTTAGTGTATTTGACAGTTTAGTATTGAATTCATCTGTATTATCACAGTTGAATGTATATTCTTTGTCAGTATTACTATTATACACGATTTTAACTAGTTTTTCATCAATTTTAACACTACTTACCGCAGTTGATGCTAGTTCTGTGTAGATTTGCACGATTTCCATTAAAGATTAACATTTAATAATTGGAAAAACACAAAAAACTGAGAAAATAGAAACTTTGAAAAACTCAAAAATCTCAAAAACTCAGTTTTCTCTGTTTCTCCAATTATTATAAGGCACCTAGGAGGGATTCTGAGGGTTTCTGTGCCACTTTGAGGTCTGGCACATGTTTGCTTGACTTTCGGTAGGTAGGATGCTAAGCCAGCGTCTCCAGAGTACCTTCACAGCATCTTGACAGTAACTACCGAGCACCTACACTATATTAATTTAATGATTAATAAAGAGTTGGGTAGTATCCATAAGTATCTTCAAAAACCCTGTGGTGGAGAGGTGCGGAGGGTAGGTACATCTATCACTTCAACATGAGATAAGAATTGTTTAGGAGTTTGAAACCATTTAAGGTAAAGGTCTTGCCAATCAGTGTATTTGTGTTGTGTATTATCCTTGTAATGTAGGATGTAATGATGTCTATCGTATGGTTCTGTTGATGTATGGGTAAAGTATTGTGGATCAGAGGGTTGGATCAATTGTGTCATCGTATTTGGTTGCACGTTTACCTAGGTATTGTACTTCATCATAGAATCTATTGTATACTAATAGAAGTATATGATGTTTTTTATGTGGAGAACCTTGGTTATCTTTCTTTGGTCTAATACCAAGTTCTAATGTAAAGTAATCAGAGCAAATGAAGTATACCCAACCTTCATGATCTTTCCATCGTACTCTATCATTAATTGTTGGTGTGTATGTCATCGTCTGTAATGCCAATTGTAAGAGAAAGTAACACGTGGACCAAAGATTTTAGGTGCATGATATAGTCCTCTTGGGATATAGATGGCATCACCTGGATGGAGTTGATGAATTGTATCATCTTCAAACTCATATTGAATCATACCTATGCATTGTATGATGAAGATAGAATGGGGATCACGATGAGATTTAAAGAGAAATGATTCAGCAAGGACATTACTGTAGATGTGTAAGTTTTTAAGGTTTAAGTCATATGCTTCTTGGCATATGTTAACAGTGTTAGGATCAAGGAAGTCTTGAGTATGTGTAATGAATGTTGGTATGAGTACTTGTCTATCAATCTCCAATGCTAAATCAGGGTTATCAGTTTCACCTTCATAATCAATGGGGTTTTCATATACCTGATGATTATCTGGTGTTAAGCATCTTAAGTAATCATGGTTACGTTCTTGTTGCCAGAGGGGGACAATGTTATCCCAAGTAATTGTTGCATGTAGAGGAAAACGACCACGAAAGACTTTAACTTCATCACCCCATTCAATGGTAGGATCATAGGTTGTGGGAGTAATTTCAAATTGTGCTTTCATTTGATATTACCTGCGAGGACAACTCTATTTGTACATTGATTGATTGGTACATAATGTTCTACGTTACCAGGGAAGATGACCACTTTACCTGGAGCGGGAGTGATTTCTTTATTTGATGTAGGGAAATAGAGTGATGATGATCCTTCAGGTGAATTAATATAGTAAACAAAAGAGAATGGTGCAAACTTATGATCATGACATCGTGTACTATCACCATCATTATACTTTGCAAACCATGCTTCATACAACTGATATAGATCTGTAGGTAAATCCGGATAAGTTTGATGTAGTAATGAGATGATCCATTCATAGATCATGTTAACATTATCTGATTTCATTGTCCAATCAGACATCATAGCACCAACATTAGTCTTATAAGACATAGGCCAGTTAATGTCTTCTAATTCCTGCATGAATCTATCATTAATAGACAGATCATGATAGGTATCAGTGATGATTTGATGTCGTTCACGGATAAAGAATCTATTCATTTGTTTGTGCTTTTGATTTCGTATGATCATCACGCGACCTATTCTTAATTACAATGAATGCATCCTTATTATACTTACGATGACCTTTAGGTGATGCCCACTTCTTATTATATCCTTCTGGTTGTTCAATACCAGAAACTACAGTACCACCAACCTCAAGTACAATATCATCATGTCTTACATCCCAACCAAGAGTATGCATCATATCCCATAGTTCATCTTGAGTCATTTACCAACTCCATAATCAGGTGCTTGTTCTTCTAGTTTACGAATACCATCATGTAATTTCTTCAATGCAGCACGAGTTTCAGGAGTTTCTTCATACTCCCAGGTCTCACCTTTCTTGCTTATGATTTGCTTCTTAGTCATTAGTACTGTTCTCCATCTTTTGCTTTAGGGAAAGAATGCACAATCTCAACGATGGTTTGAACCATCTCACCTTGTGTGGCAGCAGGCATTGCAGTGACATACAATAACCCGATACCACATAATGTACTTGTCAATAACCAAAAACGGTTGCTCATGATATAGGTTGGTTACTCTGTTATTATAACACAGATCACCAGTGCTCAGGGTTGCTTGTGCCAGTTGTAATAGTGGTCACATTTGGGATGATTTTGTTGATATGGAAGTTAATATTCAATACCACACGACGTACTCCCTCTGTGAATGGTGTTGCAGCATGCTCATATGTAGAAGGAAACTGAATGAAGCGATTCTCTTTAGTTTCTACTTCAATTTGCTCATTTGTACCATCTTTGAATACTGTGCAACCATCACTATCATGCATATAATATATGCCAGATTGACATTCAAATGGTACATCCGTGTGCCAATCACGTTGTTGCATCTTATCATTAGTACGCCAATTACAATTAGCGCGGACACGAATCAATGATGCTGGTTGAAGACGTGCGATGACAGGATCAATTGCTCTAAATGCAACTGTATTCACCATTGGTGTACCAACATGTAGTTCAGGTCCTCTCTTTTCGGAATAGAATACATGCTCCATCAATGGATAACCACCAGCATAGTTACCAACCCAATACCAGGACATTTGATTTCCTAAGATATAGTCTCGTACAATTGCAAAGTCTTTCTCTGGTAGGAAATCATCGGTAACAATGATCTTACTCTCGTCTATTGGTTCTGGTTGTAACATAAACACTTATAATCTTTAATTGGATAGAGGTTATACCTCGTGACATATTTAATCACATGATCTTCACACTGAAACCAACACTTCTTATTGTCTTCCTTACGATTTTCTAGAAACCATGGGAATGTATCCACGTAAGGAAATAGATTTAACTTACGTGAATTCTGATATCTAAACTCTGTTGCTGGTGTACTCTTGCCCTTCGCTTTCGCTGTTGTACCAGAAGTCTTGGTAGTCTTCTTGCGTGGCGTCACTGATGTTAACGCTTTGATATTTTCTTCTAGTTTTCTTTGTGTAGTTCGTGAGGATGATTTGTTCGTTGACAATTGTCCAACAGATTTCATCTCCTTCTT
Organism: Verrucomicrobiales bacterium; assembly: GCA_002684915.1. GTDB lineage: Bacteria > Verrucomicrobiota > Verrucomicrobiia > Limisphaerales > UBA1096 > UBA1096. The sequence goes on along the minus strand of NYWG01000229.1, from coordinate 4,715 downwards.
GCCAGTTGAGTTCGTTGGTGATTTCTTCTGGGATTTCAATGTAGTAGTCCTCTGTGTCTTGATACTGTTGTACTTTAGTGATGTACTTATTTGATGAATCCATTGTTCTCCAACCATTCACGTGTCATAGGAGTTGGTTCATAATCTGACCACATTGTTCCTGCTGCACAACTCTGAAGAGCACTCAATGTCATTCCTTCTGTCTTACCTGCCCATGTTGCTTCTTTCTCCCACGGAATTGCACCTGGTTGCAATACATATGTCCGCTTCACCATCTCTTGCCACAACATTGGTACGCTATCTTCAGGCATAATGATAGCAATCATACTATTATCAATCGTACCTGCCATACAATCTTGCGCTGCATGCCATCCTTCATGACGCATTACACTCATAAGTGTACTAGGACGACCCATAAATGCCTTGTTCAAGAAGAAGTTATTACTCACAGTATGATAGACACCACGATGTCCTACAGGGAAATACTTCTCATCCGCAAGATATACTCTGACACCGATTTGATTCAGTGCCACAAGCATATTGTTAAACTCATTCGCAACAGGATAGAAAGAATCCGTATTGTCATACTGAGAAGAAACATCTAGAAGAGAGAACACTTCGTCTACATCATCAGTACACTCTTGAAGAAGCATACATCCCATGGAATGATTAGAATAGTAATCATCATCTGTAAGAGGATCTGCAATTGCAGGAGTGCCTACATTGGCAGCAAGTGCTACTACAGTACCAACAACAGCATTAATCAGTTTAGTTTGAAAGGGCATAACCAGGTTTCATAATCAGTTTGTTCAATTCTACCATCATTATATAAAATGTCAAGGAACTTACTCCAATACTCCTGCTTTGCAGGTATGTTACCGCGTAATTCCGGATGCCATACCTTAATCATCTTTCGGCAGATCCATACTGCCTCCTTCTTGGTCAGGTATTCCATAGTTGTGAATAAAGTACAGGAAACTTTTGAGTGAACGTTTGATACCCAAACTCTGCTTAATCATCAACCAATCTTGATACTCTTGTTCTAGAGCATCAATCAGAGGAATCTTCACGACATAGGGCTTTGACTTTGTTGATGTCATAGAGAATCTTCTCTGCTAGCGCGTGATCTTTTTTGTTTTCCGCTTCCATGTATGACAATATCAATTGCTTGATTTGGTCATCCATGTTGGAGCGATTTGTAGAGTTCTGCGAGCTCATCCTCGTCGTAAAACAAAGTTTGCTCGTTTATGTAGCCTTCTGGATCCATCCATTCAAACCACTCATCTGCAAAATGCAGTGCATCATCAACACGATCATCTGCAATTAGTTCACGAAACCGAGTCATCATCCATTCGCAAATGTCATCGCGTTGTTCGGATATCCGAAGAGCATCAACGTTATTCATAGTTTGATAAGAGTCAGTTTGTTGTTGAGATGATCATATGAGACGAATTTAACGTCTTGAGGCAAAGATTGCATCAATGCCTTGGTAAATTCTAGAGTATAGTGACCATGATAACGCCAGAAGCGTCTGTATTCGTCTGTAAGGGGTTCTGCCGTGGTTGTGACGGGTACACTATACTCACCTCTGCTGTAGTGCGTTGGAAGCGGTTTCAAGAGGGTCTTGATGTCTGCTACAATTAATGGAGCAGCATGCTGTGGTTTCGTCTTAGTATATCGGGACAAGTAAATCATTTGACGAAGACCTCCTGAATTTGTTCTTGGGATAGTTGTTGTGCTTGCTTGAGTAGATTACACATATGTGCAATGTACTCAACATCCTCTTCATTGGGAGTAAATTCGTAAGAACCGTCCCAATCCACACTGCCGTCATCATTAACAGCAGCACCAAACATATAACCGTCATCTTCAATGGCAAATGCATTACCATCAGCAACGAGATAGAACAGGGGAGCAGACATGAGATAAGATCGGATGAACTACAGTATACTATGTATGAGACAGGTTGTCAACCAGTGTAGGAAGCGTTACGATAGAGGTAACCACCCGCCCAGTCAGCGTTTTCAAGCATAAACTCACGCTCTTTGATGATTAGCATGTTGAAACGAACACCTTTGGCAGGTGCTTTGATAGATGCTGCTTTGTACACTTCACCTGTCTTCTTATCAATGAAGCAGTGAACAGAGCGATTACCACCATCAGTAGTCATCATGACCTTGTGATACTTACGACCAGTATCAACAGTAAACTGATAAGCACCAATGTTATTCTTCAGGTCAGCAATCTTCTGCTCATGATACTCTCTGTTTACGGCAGATGCCATGAAGAACTCTTGACGACGGATGCTCTCCTTCACAAAGTCTTGCTCAAGTGCTTGGCAGAGCGCAAATGTGTGACCTAGGATCGCTTGTGCGATATCGTTACGTGCTTCAGCAGATGCAGCGTAATCAGCGAAGGTGGTGGCAGTCATTGGGTGGTTCCCTTTGGTATGAATATAGTATAGGCTGGATCAGAGCAGATCCAATGCCTCTTGTGACAGTTCTTCAGTTGCACACTTGCGCCAGTCTTGATTTTGTCTGGTATAGTCTGCAAAGTTGTTTACTGCGTCATCATTGATCTCATCAATTTGCTCTAGGAGCCAACGATCAAGCATTACTTCAGAAATAGTCATAGTTTAAAAATTAATAGTGAGTTGTTCAAATTCAAGATGATCACAGCATGAGTCATCATCATGTAGATCAATCATGTCAGTATCAACATGACTGAATAGTTTGTCAAATAGGTCGTTAACGAACTCTTGATTGGATTGTTGAGTCATAGTAGTTCATCATTTTGGAGTCACGATCTGCTAGGAATAGCAGATAGCAAGTGAGAGCAACAAAGGCAAAGATGCCGCTCAAGAGATACTGAGTTACTTTCATTAGTTGTCTTCACCAAACATTTCGTTGAATAAGTTGCGACCATCGTAGTCTGTGTTACGCTCACGATTAGCATATGCTTCCATGCGTTGGCGAGCAGTGTACTCATCAACGTTGTATGGCAGGTAGAGCATGGTGCCGTTGGGGAGTTTCTTGAGCATGGTGTTGGTTGCTTATGTGCTTATTATAGGGTCATTCCTCCGCTTGAAGCGCGTACCTGTGCCACTTCTCTAAGTGGTCATACAGAAACGCATCATCAACATGCTTATGATGTACAGTGTCTTTAGGATACTTCATCATCATATCCATTATAAATTCCATTTGTTCCGCAGTGAGCGGAACTCTTACAATATTCATTCTCCTAATACGGGGATAACATCTACAGTACTCACATTAGGATCTTCTTGAATGTTCTTCACCAAATGCAATACATCAGCATCATTGAACAATACAACAGATTGCCTACTACGATATCCTTTTTGCTTGCTTCTCCACCATTCAACACGGTATTTCACAATGAAGATCCTCGCTGGAATTTAGTAACGTCACCAAGGGTAATATGAGCAGCATAACCATATGATGTAGTACCATCATCATTGTACACAGGATCCTCTTGCTTGATATCTTTTCTATAGTATGCATCAGTATTAAAATCTTGATCAAGTGACATCAAGCATCTCAACTCTTCTGCACGATTTGCTACTCTACCATGCACATCAATCACATCCTGGATACAAGATATAATCTCTTCATACGCTTGTCGTGCTGATACTTTATCATCTTGGAGATAATCATCAATCGCATCTTGCATACGAAATTTGCGTTGGTGCTCATAAGATCCTTCATGCATTAGTTGAACTCCTGTTGGCGACGTTTCTGTAAGTATTGGAGAATGTCTTGTCTCCATTCTATTAGTTCGTTGTAACATTCTTGGTTATGGGCACATTTACGTAACTCATGATCAGGTTTCAATACACTCTCGTAAAACAAACCAAATGCATCCTTACGCTTTTGCTGTTTTAAATCATAATACTCAGACATAGTGCCCCTAGAACTGGTGTAATTATAGCATACTTTAACTTAAGAAGTTAAGTATTGTTGGTGTGAGTGGTTTGAGTATCTGCATAGCAGTATAAACTCTAGTATCATTTATATCTACTTCAGCACCTACTTTATTACAGTTGATGGGGGCATGGTAAGTGTGCGTAGTGCTTCTCTTCGTTCGCTTGAACTTGACGAATCCCCAGATGGTACGAATAGGACTATCAGCAGTATAAGCATAACTTTGAGTGTTACAAAGCCATATAGCAACCACATTACGTTTGAAATCCTTACATTCATAATAATAGTGCTCGGGTGCTGTGTGTGGAAAATCTGAGGGTAGTTCTATCATCAACCTACTGCCATTGGCATGTACTCAGAGCGAGGCATCTGATCTACGTTGTAACCAGTGACCTCAGCACCGTTAGCAATGCGCTCAGACCACTCGTGACGTGCTGTGAGAGCAGTGACAGTGCTGTAAGACTTGAGACCGTTGGAGTTGAAGGTGACACGCTTCTGGAAACGCTTGACGACAGTGCCAGACTCTTCAGCGATGAATGCCTCAGGAAAGAAATCAACGGTGGTGACGAGTGTGGTGAGTTGCATGTGGTGTGTTCCTTTGACTCTCTTAATATACACGGTTTTGGGGTGCTGTGCCACAATAGTGGACACTCCCTCAACTGTCACCCGTGGTTCTCCATAAACTCATCCAGTGTGTAACCTTCACCAGTTGATGTCTCCTCTACCAATTCTTCAATGGTAAGTAACTCTAACTTGAGACGATACTCCTCTGGT
>NYWG01000228.1 GCA_002684915.1 Verrucomicrobiales bacterium | reverse complement strand
TTTTTTGTTACTAAGAATCAAGGTTTATTCACGAAATGCCACAACGTCATTTTCACACATCACACAGTTAATAAACATGTTAATAGAATTAATAAAAGTTAAAACGCTCTCTACACACTAGTCACAATAGATTGCTTCACTACTAGGCAATAGTACAAAACAATAAATACTCTGTATGAATCAATGGGTCAATAGTAGCCTTAAAACTAGTATCACATATGTCAGGTAGTTCGGGTATTCTAGGACGCGGGGGTTGGGCCAATATGATTGACACGCAACGGTGAGAGCCCGCAGTTACACTATTACAGTTTGCTCATTTGTTTACCAACAAACAAACCACGAAAAAAACGGGGGCGCTGCTCACATATAAAGAGTCCATGGGCGCCCCTCAAGAAGGGAATTTGGATCACGACAGGTAGTCAGGCGCGGGCTCCTGCAGGGGGGGCGTGGGGGTGGTGAACAGGGGGTTGGGGAACTCTGCAGGGTGGGGAAGGGGGCCAGCAGACTTTGGCCGGCGACGGTAGGCCATCAGCCAACAGGACACCGCGATGGCCACCGCCACCAGGGCCAGCAGGGCAGTGATGACGAGGGCAATTATAAATCCTATTTTTGACACGCACACCTCCTCGTCCCCTCGGGACCCTGTGAGGGGGTCTATGCGCGACTCAGTTCTTCTCTCGATTGTTAAGATTGCATTGGACTGCACCATGATCTCTTCTCTGAGCTGGCCAGTGAAGACAGTGCCCTCTACTCCTGTGTCTCTCCTCCTCCTTCCGTAGGCATTGCTGCCCGCACAGTTCTGCGGCTGACACTGGCCGAAGCAGACTCGGATATTGCACTGGAACCGGATGTTGTTGCTTGCCGGGAACTTGAACGCATTGAAGCTCGCTGTGAGGACCCCGAGATTCCTCTCGTATTGCCACTCTCCAAAGATAGACGGGTCCGTAGCACACCCATTATCATCAGTCACCAGGTACTCATTTTCACCATCGTCGCCCATAGTGGTAGCAACACAGCGTCTTGCAAAGCCTCCATAGATGGCATTTGGCTGCACGTCCACCTTCAGCATCAAATTGTCGCCAATTTCAGCGCTGGAGATGTCGTTGCCATTGGAGTTGCAGATGCGCATGCTACACGTCGGCGGTGGTCCCGTGTTGGCAATTGTGCCGGACGTCGTTAACATTGAGACGTTGAACCCGATCGAGATGTCTTGTGTTCCAGTGTTGTACACACATCGGATTCTGTAAGCTTGGGACTTGAATGTGACCAGCTTGGGATGCTTCTGTATCACTAAGATGAAGTTGGCTTCTCCATCTGAGTGGAACAGACCACAGCTTCCAAACTGGACCCTGAAGTCGATGATGTCCGAACCAAGCTCAGCAACACTGACTGCCTTTCTGCACCGCTCGTCATTACTGTGTCCCTTCACATACATGACGCCATTGAAGTTGTTGTCAACGACGTCGATTCTGACGAGGATGCCTTCAGCAAGACAGTTGACTTGCAGGTCAGGTCTTGGGAATGTGCCAGGCACAGGAGGTTGGGTGGCAGGAGGTCTGCATCCAGTGATGGGATTCCCTATGTATCCTTCGATACACTTGCAGATGCAGCGATGGCCGGTCGGAGTACCGTAAGCATTTGGGCCACAGGGCCATTTTACACACGGATCAGAGCAAGTATTATTGCTCAGCTCGCAGTACTTCGGGTCGGCGCACTCGTCATCCACAGTGCATTCCAGGATGGGGATGCACACTCCGTCGGGACCCATTTCAAAGTCAGGTGGACAGATGCAGCTTTGGCCATCGGGTGAGAGAATCAGTCCTCTGGAGCTGTCGCAGATACATTGGTTGCCGATGAGGACAAAGCCAAGTTCTGTCTTGCAACGGATGCAAACTCCCTCGGAATCCATGTAGTAGCCTGGTGGGCAGACACATTCTTCGTTCTCATCCAGTATCAGTCCTCGGCCAGATGGGCAGGTTGCCACAGGGGTACACTCGATGGCAGCATTGCCCTGGTAGCCAGTGATGCAGACACAGACCATGGTTCTAACAGGAAGCGTGTCAAGCACTTGACACTTGGCGTTCCTTCCACAGGGGTCAGCCACAGAGCATGGGTTGATACACTCCCTGTTGATGCAGGCAGTCTGGCTTGGACACTCGGAGTCGGACCGGCAGCCAATCTGCACCTTGGTGCAGCTCGTGCCCTTCGTTCCCTCAAAGCCAGGCGGGCAGGAGCAGTCAACCTCGTGGCCAACAACTGTACACTCGGCTGGGGCTTGGCAGGGGTTTTGTATGCTGCAGGGGCTGATGCAATGGCTATTGTAGCAAGCCTTGTCTGATGGACAGTCTTCATCTGAGCGGCAGTCTATCTCTGTACAGGTGACATACGGGTCTCCTTCCAGTCCAGCAGGACAGTGGCAGCTTGCCTCATGACTGATTGCAGTGCATATTGCCTCTCCTCCACAGGGGGCATTTCCTGGCCCACACACAGGCCGGCATTTTTCATTTCTGCACGCATGGGTGTCCAGACAGTCGTCGTCCACCCGGCACTCAATCTTGATGCAAGCCACGTCCGGATTACCTTCGTAGCCGTCCTCACAGGTACACACTGGCTTGTGCTCGATGACTCGACAGAAGGCGTGCTCTCCACAGGCACACGGATCTTTGCAAATCCGGTTGATGCAGGAGTCAGTCTCTCCACACTCGTCATCAGTACTGCAGCCCGACAGGATGGGTGGCAGCGTTCGGCAGCTATTCTCATCTGTGCTGACGTAGCCGTCGGGGCAGGTACAAACCATCGTCCTCACTGGGAGGGAGTCGATCACTGTGCATATTGCTGGGTCGTTACAGGGGTTGAGGTTCAGACAGAGGTCTTTGCACTTCTCGCTGAGACATCCGTACCCAGATGGGCAGTCCTTGTCCTCGACACACTCTGGAGTAGGCAGTGGAATACAGTTGACGTATGCGTTGCCAGTGAATCCAATGGGACATCTGCACTGGGCCTTGTGGTCAGCCACCAAACATTCAGCATTCTGGGCGCATGGGTTCTCGTAGAGACAGGGGTTGATACAGTCCTTGCTTCTGCAGGCCTTGTCTTGAGGACACTCCTGGTCACGGCGGCAGCCAATCACCTCACAAGCAACGAAGGGGTCTCCCTCATAGCCTGGTATGCACTCACACATGGCTCTGTGCCGGGATGGGTAGCACTCAGCATTTCTTCCACAAGGATCTTGGATGAGACAAGGGTTGACACAGTTTCCATCCACGCAGGTCTCTTGGTCACGGCACTCGTTGTCGCTCTGGCAGCCAACAGGTTCACAGGCAATCTGAGGATCGCCAATGAAACCGGGAGGACACACACAGATGGGGCGGTGGTTCTCTATGAAGCAGGAGGCACCGGACCCACAGTCGCATGGGTCGACACACTGTCTGTTGACGCATGCAGCTCCGTTGGGGCAGTCATCATCCCTTGCACAGCCAGGCGGGTTGGGCAGATCAACTGGCTTACATTTTGTCTGGGTATCTGGCACCCAGCCTTCCCTGCAGGAGCAGATCATAGTTCTGAAGGGCAGGCTGTTCACAACAGTGCAAATGGCAGTGACATCGCAGGGAGAGAGAGAAAGGCAAGGGTTTTCACAACGCTCATTCAGGCAAGCTGTGTTGTCAGGGCAGTCGCCATCCACGTAGCACTCGGGCTCAGGTGGTGTACCAACTGGCTCCTGTTTGGGAGAGCAGGAGACCAGAGGGTTGCCCACCCACCCAGGTGGGCACTGGCATTTAGCGATGTGGTTTTGAACAGAGCATGTGGCGTGTTGTGAGCAAGGATTTTCGTAGAGGCAGGGGTTGACACATCTGGCAGAGATACAAGCGGAGTTCTCAGAGCAGTCCTGGTTGATTCTGCACTCTACCCTCACGCACTCAACGTATGGGTCTCCTTCCAGGCCGGGTGGGCATCGACAGGCGGCTTGATGGTTTGTGGAGTAGCACTCTGCGTTGCTTGCACATGGATTGTTTGCAACGCAAGCATCCAAGCACTGCCGGTTTGTACAAATTTCGGTATTTTCACATTCGCTGTCTGAACTGCATCCAACTGGTACACATCCAACCTCAGGGTTACCAGTGAACCCAACAGGACAGTAGCAGACAGGCTTGTGGTCCCTGACATAGCACTGGGCGTTGGTTCCGCAGTTGCAAGGGTCGACACAGTCGCGGTTGTTGCAAGCCTCAGTTTGAGGGCAGTCGTCATTTGTCTGACAACCAACCACAACAACAGGCTTGGTGCAGGATACTCTAGGATCCCCGAAATAGCCTTCGGGGCATGTGCATATAGGTTCGTGTTCTTGCACTTTGCAGAATGCATTTGTGGCGCACGGGTCTGTGACCGCGCACGGGTTTAGACACTGTCGGTTGATGCAGGCATTCCAGGGCGGGCACTCTGAGTTGTCCGCACATTCTGGGGCGAGCACAGGCACTATATCGGGCGTGATCTTCACACACTGCACTTGGGGGTTGCCGGTGTATCCGATAGGACATGTGCAGCTGGAGGCATGCAGACGGGACTTGCAAATGGCATTTGCCCCACAGGGGTCTACATTACATGCGTCCCTGCAGGTACCATCCACACACTTGTCGGGGTCCCCACAGTCTCTGTCTACGGCACAAGAGGCCACAGGGGTCACTTTAGGCTTGCATTCTCCATTGGGTCCAATGAATGAGTCATCAGGGCATATGCAGATGACCGTCCTAATTGGAGAGCTATTCTCCACCTTACAGGTCTGTGTGTGATGGCAAGGCCTGTTGATCTGGCAAGGATCCTGGCACTGTGCATCGATACAGGCCAAGAATGGAGCACAGTCATCGTCAACTCTGCACTCAGCTTCGATTGGTTCGGGCGGTAGGATGCAGGCTACATGGCCATTTCCCCTGCTGGGTGGCAGGCAGGAGCACTCGGGCTGGTGGTTGATGCCGCGGCAGGAGGCGCCCTCCGCACATGTGTCTGGCCCACAGACAGGGTTACATGTCTGGCTGGTGTAGTCGCAAGCATGATCCGTTGGACAATCATTGTCTGTGCGGCACTCCACATTGACGCATGCAATCAATGGGTTGCCCTGAAGACCCACAGCACAGATGCATCTTGCCTTGTGGTTTTCCACTTGACACTCTGCACCTCGGCCGCACGGTCTTTCGGTGTTCAGGCAAGGATTCAGGCAATTCTCGTTGACACAGGCCTTGTCCAGTGGGCAGTCGTTGTCGACCCTACACTCTGGCCTGTAGCACTGGCGGTACGGATCTCCCCCATAGCCCTCAGGACAAGTGCACACTGGATGGTGCACTCGTGCAGTGCACTGAGCCTGTGGGGCACATGGGTTCTCCACGATGCAAGGGTTGATGCAGTGTTCATTGATGCAAGCTTCGTCCATGGGACATTCTGAGTCTGCCGTGCACTCTGGTCGTGGTTGAATCGGGTAACAATTTGAAAAGCTGTCCCCTGTGAATCCAGATGGACAGTTGCAGCTGACAGTGTGCGCACGCACAGAACAGACTGCATTGGGGGCGCAAGGAT
>NYWG01000227.1 GCA_002684915.1 Verrucomicrobiales bacterium | reverse complement strand
TCTATTGTAATTAGACACAGTATCTGCTGGCCAATAATTAAGTCTATCATTTCTTGCATGTTGATAGAACATGTATTTGTCTAGAGATTTATATGTCCAATTAATCTTGTCCCAATTATCTCGAGTAAATCGAATCAACCAATCGGGATTATTCCATTGCACAAACGAGCTATTGACATGACATGATGTTCCTTTACCATACCAGTACAACGATCTTTCTTCGTAGTTGTTCCAGTAGTTCCATATCATAGTGAAGTCTTTATCGCTTGATACGTCAGTAATGTCTTGGTGTATAAGTATATCTAAGTCGAGCCACATACCTTTCTCATACTTTTCCATGAGTATGAGTTTTTCGTAGGTGAATACTCGATCAGTGTTGTATGGCCTTAGATCTTGAATAGGCTGTATGTATACTTCATCACGTATATTTTCGTGATTGTCGGTATAACATGTAAGAGTAAAGGGTTTGTGATAGTGAGATACTAGAGATCCGTATAAGCGATTAACGTATTCCGGCCCGTACTTGTCACCCCATTTGAGCGTAAAGAAGTTCATAATCATCCATATAAATAACTGTATATACTATTATATATCATTGGAATTGAAATGTACACTAAAAAAGAACTAGACGAACAATTTCCTACAGAAACATTTTGCGCGCTTCCCTGGATGCATTTATCTACTAGGCCTAACGGTCATATGCGTGTGTGTTGTACAGCAAATGCTAGTGGTGTTGCTGTTAATGCTGAGTCTACTAATAAGACTAAGTCAGATGCTGGAATCTTAAAAAGAGATGATGGTAAACCTGCAAACCTCGCTACGACCGGATTGCTTGAGAGCTGGAACAATGAGTACATGAAAGGTGTTCGGCGGCAAATGCTAGCTGGAGAAAAACCAGCATCATGTATTAAATGCTTCAAGGAAGAAGAAGCTGGCCATAGATCTAAGAGGCAGTGGGAAACTCGTAAGTGGATACAGGATGCAGGAGGAATTGATGAAATCATTCGTGGTACTCAAGAAGACGGGACAGTCGACCCTAGGATTCGATATATTGATTTGCGCCTTGGCTCTAAATGCCAGTTGGCTTGTGTTATGTGTAGCCCACATGATTCGAGTGGTTGGGTAAAAGAACACAAGCAAATTCATCCTCATCTAGTTAATCCTAAACTCAAGCAGACTATGCAGTGGGAGAAAGAGACTGGCAAGCTAGCTTGGACAGGTGGATCATATAACTGGCATAAGAAAAGTCCAACCTTTTGGGATGAGCTATACTCACAGCTTCCACATCTTCGGCAGCTATACTGGGCCGGTGGTGAATCTCTAATTATGGATGAGCACTATACTCTTCTTGAAAAAATTATTGAGGATGGCTTGGCGAAGGATATTGAACTACGCTATAACTCAAACGGATTAGAATGGAGAGAAGACTTATTTGATTTGTGGAAAGAATTCCGCAATGTAATCTTCCATTTTTCTATAGATGACATTGAACAACGAAATCATTTTATTCGCTATCCATCTCCTTGGCCTGAAGTTGTAGAACAAATTAAGAAGCTAGATAACTATCCGCATGGTAACCTTGAGCTTACTACTGCATGGACTTGCATTGCACTCAATATATATTACTTGCCTGAATTTATTAAATGGAAAGTGCAAGAAGGATTTAAACTTCTAAACAGATGGCCATCCGGCGCAGGACTCTTTTCATGCCATTTGGCCTATTGGCCACCACAGCTTAATGTAAAAGTCTTGCCTGAATGGTTTAAGAAAGACGTTAGGCAGAAGTGCGAAGACGAGCTATTTCCGTGGCTTGAAAAGAATTGGAAAGATTGTACTGGCGTAACTGAACGCCAAGTGTCATACGATACTTGGAGACAATCAGAGTATGGTATACCACGCATGCAAGGTTTGCTCAACTTTATGGATGCAGACGATTGGTCAACAAGATTACCAGAGACTGCAGAGTGGTGTTACACGGTAGCAGATAAAAGATTTATAGATTTCAATGAAACATTTCCAGACTATGATTGGCTAGAGTGGTATAAATGAGTAAGACGTTTTGTCCATTACCTTGGAACTCTATTAATCTTCGTAATAACGGAGATCTTAGAGTATGCTGTAACACAAACAGCTATACAAAAAATCGTGGTATTCTTCGAAAAGAAGATGGTACGCCATATAACGCAGGTAGAGATGATCTAAACGAAGCACGTAATGCTGAGCTTCTCAAGGAAGTAAGAACTTCTATGATGAAAGGAGAGTGGCATTCGGAGTGTGAGCGTTGTAGACAAGAAGAACTAAATGGTGTACAATCGCGAAGAGGATATGAGAATGACGATTGGGGTCATATCATGGATGGTGCCTTATCTAATACAGAAGAAGATGGTACTATTAATCCTGACGATTTCGATATTGATTACTTTGATATTCGGTATGGAAACTTCTGTAACTTGAAGTGTAGGATGTGTGGACCGACTGATAGCCATACTTGGTATGACGACTTTGTCAATATGCATGATAAGACTACGTACAAAGATACACATGACTTAATCACATTGACAAAGAATGCTAAAGGCAAATGGTCTACTAATCAATATGACTGGTTTAAGAATTCAAATTACTATTGGAATAACTTTGAGAAATATACTAACAACGTAAAGAGAATGTACATTGTTGGTGGTGAACCTCTTATCATCGAGGAGCACATTGAATCTTTAGAAAGGCTAGTACAATCTGGTAGAGCAAAAGATATTGAAATAGAATATAATACCAATCTGACAAATGTAACTGATCGTATTCTCAAGCTATGGGAAAGCTTTAAGCAAATACGAGTTGGTGTTTCAATTGACGGCTATGGAGATGTTTTAGAATACCAAAGAGCTCCTATCAAATGGAAGCTTCTATATCGTAATATGCAAAGGCTTGACCAGAATCTTGACATTAATCTAAAGTGCTGGTTTACTTTTACTGTTACACCATATAATGTTTTACACCTACCAGAGTTTATGAGATGGAAGCTAGAAGAATCTGGCCTAAAAAGATTTAATCCTCTTACTGGCCTTAGACCTCTCGTTACTCATCACATGTGTCATTCGCCGAAGCACTTCAATGTCAAAGTATTACCAGCAATATTTAAAGATGAGGTGGCAGAAAAATACCAAGAGTATATTGACTGGATCTTGGCAAGTGGATATAGCACTAAAGTAAAAAATAGTTTTATAAAAATATGCGATGGAGTTACTGACTTTATGCTATCAGAAGATTACTATAAAGATCATTGGGATAGATTTGTGTTTGAAACAACTAAGCTTGATGAATTACGAAATCAAGATATTAAATCTGTTGTGCCTGAATTCAAGCATTTACTATGAATGAGAATTTTTGTATAATTCCGTTTATGGTATTGAACTGTAGACCTAATGGAACTCTTAAGACTTGCAGTCAAGCCGAAGGAGCTCATCCTATTGAAGGATTTAATCTCAATACAGATAGTGTAGAAGACTTTTGGAATTGCGATTGGATGCGAGATTTTAGAAGACGTAAGATTCGCGGAGAAAGAATACCACAGTGCGAAGGTTGTAAAAGAACAGAAGAATCAGGAGGTGGATCTAAAAGGCAAGGATACCTTGATAGATACTATGAGAAGTACAAGCACCGAATTCGTGAAGATGGATATGTTGAAGAGATGCCTGCTTGGTGGGAGTTTAGATTATCATCGGTTTGTAATTCTGCTTGTAGAATCTGTACACCAAAGAACTCGACTCTTATTGAGAAAGAGCACACTAAGCACTACGACTTTATTCCTGAGTATGATAAGAAGCAATTAATCGGATGTTCAAAAAAACAGCTAGGAGACGGAGGTAACTTTCTAAACGAGTTTTGGAAGCATGTTAATCAGATAGATGCGATTGAGTTGCACGGTGGTGAGCCACTCATTGACGATAACGTTATAATGACTTTACAACAACTCGTTGATACTGGACATGCCTCTCGAATGCACGTTCATGTGCACAGCAATATCAATAAAGTAGATGAGTATGTAGTTAGTCTACTCAACCAATTTAAGTCAGGCTGGTTTGGAGCTTCTATTGATGCATATGGAGAAGAGAATGAATTCTTACGATGGCCAAGCAAATGGAAGACAGTGGATCATAATTTTAGATCATTAAAATTACATTCGCAATGGAGAAAAAGTATTCTGTCAGCTATTACAGTATATCAATGTCTATCTATGTGGAAATTTCTAGACTGGTTTTTAGAATTTCAAGATGACTGTGATATGTTTTTCTACACCGTTCACTCGCCAGATAGGTTTAGTTTAGAAATGATAAATCTAAATACTCGTTTACAAGCAGCTGAAGAGCTTGAAACTTATAAGCCTATTCTTCATAAAAGACACCATGAAAAAATAGATAACTTAATTAACAATTTAAGATCAACTCGTACTCCGCTCGAAAAAGAATATAAAGGATTTATCGAATATAATGATGCACTCGATAAAATAAGAAAACAAGATTCATTTAAGCTTTTTCCTCACATTAGAGAGATATATGAAACAAGTAGCACAAAGATACATTCATAATAGAACAAAGGCTATTAGTGTAGACTGGTATATGACTAAGCGGTGTAACTACGACTGCTCGTACTGTGTCGACTACTTGCACGATTTTCATAGCCCTAATCCTCCTCTTGAGAAAATGAAGCTACTCGTTGACGCCATTGAAGACAAGTATTGGTATAACGTGCAGTGGTCATTGTGTGGAGGTGAGCCTATGATTATTCCTTGGTTCTATGATATCGTAGAATATATTGGAAGATCTATGCCTGACGAAATATCTGTAGTAACAAATGGATCTATTCCAGCAGATAAGATCATTAAGAACTTTGAATTTCTAGATAATATTGTCTTCTCTATACACTTTGAGTATATTCATAATAAGATTGAAGAAACTCTTGAAAAGATTATCGCTATCGAAAAGTGGCGTAGAGAGTGGAATGATACTCACGATAAGAAGAAAACATTTATCGCTCGATTTATGGTATACCCTGGCCAGCTAGATCTAATCGAAAAAATGTGGGAAAGATTAGTTGAAGAAGATATTGAGAAGATCGAGTTTCGCAATATTCGACCACAGCATGGTGTAACAAATGAATTGCGGCCGGGACAGAATGAGTTAATTCTAGGTGATAACACCGGTTCAGTATCTACTGCCGATAAGATTAAGAAGAAGGCGGAGAGAAGAAGCAAAGGCTATGATTCAGAAGTGTTTCAACAATTGATAGGAAGAAATTCTTTCTACACTCAAGAAGAATTTGATAGAATCAATAGCTGGTATAAACATAAGACTGATGCTAAAAAGAGAAATAACATTGAGAGATACTGGGAAGATGGATCAGTAACAGTAGATCACTATAATACTATGACGCTTAACAAAGACAATAACTATAAAGGATGGACGTGCTGGGCAGGTGTTCAGCATCTAAAAGTCGATCCTGACGGAAGAGTATTCATTGGTAGCTGCCATCGCGGCGGACCAATTGGAAACATATATGAACTTGATGAAGGCTTTGAATTGCCTACCAAGCCAACAGTTTGTGATAGAACTTGGTGCGGTGATTATTTAGATCTTCGCGTACCGAAAGCAGCACCAGGATATGAACACCTCCTTAAAGACTACGTCTGATACATTCTGTTCTCTTCCTTGGAACCACACTTTTATTGGACCGGGAGGAGTTGAAAAGCCTTGCTGTCGATTTCTCTTGAATAAAGTAGGTCCTATTGAAGAGCTTCGCAATGCTATGCTTAAAGGTGAAAGACACCCGGGTTGTCGTAAGTGCTGGGAAGAAGAAGATGCCGGTAGAAAAAGATCTTTAAGACAAATTCATTTACAACCTAGAGGGTTTAATGAACCTCTTATTGAAGATCTAGATGTAGACAATCCTAAGTTAGTTTGGCTTGAGTTATCTTTTAGCAATCGGTGCAATATTCGATGTAGAATGTGCGGTCCTTTTTATTCTACAAATTGGTATAAAGATTGGCTAGCCGTAGAAGATTACGTTCAGCCAAATATACCCGGTGTAAAAGATGTTGCAAAGTTTATCAAAGAACATCCTGAACCTGTTCCTTATGACATGTCAAATCTAGATAAACACATTCCAAATATTCGTCATATCAAAATGACTGGTGGCGAACCTTTTATTATTCCGGAATATCAAGAAATACTTGAAAAGATAGTTGAGAATGGAACGGCTGATAAAGTAAGTCTTAACTATAGTACTAATCTTACAGTAATGCCAAAGCCAAGACTATTGTCTTTATGGTCAAAATTTAAGAAGTTAGAATTCGCTACTTCATTTGATGCTACTGGCAAAGTAATGGAATATCAGCGCTATCCAACAAAATGGCCAAGAGTCGAACAGGTTTTAGATAGATTAATTAATCTACCGAATGCTGAACCTGGAATTCGAGGTACAGTTACGATATACAACATTTTAGATATTCCTAATGTTGCGTGGTATTGGAATGATATTTTGCCAGATAACACGTGGCTTAACTTTGTACAAGCTTCTAGCCCAGAGCAAGTATCAATAACAGTTTTACCACGATGGGCTAAAGACATTGTTGCTAAAAGATTAGCTTATAGTGCACCTACACAAAGAATACAAGACAACTTTGATCAACTAGTCAATTACATGTATAACGAAGACAACTCGCATAGGCTTTCGCAGTTTATCGACTTTACTCAAAAGTTAGATAAAGCTCGAGGAGAAGATTTTAAAAAGGTAGTACCCGAATTTGCAGGTCTCTGGTAGAAATCCAAATAGAATCTATATTACATGGAACTTTACTTCTATGTGTAACTTCTCTTGTTCTTATTGTCCAGAGAATTTACATGATGGTAAGTATGGATTTCCTGATATTGAAGATGCAATTTACTTTCTAGAAAAAATGTGTAACGGCAAACAACCTGATATGTTTTTTGAGATCCTAGGCGGTGAAACAACTATGTGGCCTAAGATGATTAAGTTTCTTAAAGAATGCGTAAGAGTCAATCCTAATATCATAATGGAGATCAATACGAATGGTAGTCGTACGCATGCATGGTGGGAAAGATTTGTTGCAACTGGATTACAAAAAAACGTAGTACTTAACTTTAGTTATCATGCTGCGTTCTGCGATCCGGATTTATTCTATAACAATCTTAAAATTGCTTCTGAAAGTGGATACGCGGTTTCAGCAAACTACATGCTCGATCCTGAGTACTTTTATAAGATTCTTGATCTGTATAAGAAAACTCATGGAAGTCTTAAAGTCGATACTTCTATGAAAGTTCTTAGACCAGACTTTAACAGCAGCAAGTTAATAGATGGATACACCGAAGAGATGCTTGACTATATCTCAAATACAAATGAAAATGAATTGAAGAAAGGTAATGCAAATGATTCCGGCTGGAATATGGATATTTACTATGATAAGAAAAATGTCAATTTTCAAAAGCAAATTATTGAAGGCAAGCATTCATTTCAATTCTGGCAATGCAGTGCTGGATCAAAACGAATTTTTATTGAGATGAACGGTGACGTATGGGTGTGTTCTGAGCTTATTGGCTATAATAAATACTCGTTAGGAAACATTTTTAATAGAACATTTGAATCACTTAATGATTATATTACATGCCCTGCAGAATATTGCGCATGTAAAGTAGACGCACTGGCATATAAGTATGATTAGATATGAAGACTTAACATTAGAACACTTAAGTACGAAGCGGCAAAGGCCTATGTACTTGAGCGACTATACTAAATTCCGTGAATCGCTGTCTATGAAAGACTACCCGCGCGACCCGCACGCGTACACCGAGCATTTTCTAAAACAAATTGATGAATGGATTAATTCTCATGAAATGTGTAAGTATATTGGTTTAGAAGATTTTCTATATAGAGATGCTATCCTAGGTACTACACAGTTTCTTGATGAGCTGCACTATCACAACAAGAATGAGATTGTAGTTATCGAAGGTGAGTATAAGTATCACAGAAGGCTTACTGATTGGTCTGTACAAGAAACTGTCGGTAAGTATAATATCTTGCCGGGTAATACGTTTGTAGTGTCATATCCTTCATGCATGACTACGAGTACTATAGAAGATTTTACTGACATATTAGATCACTGTTATGAAATAGGAGTGCCTGTTCATATTGATGGTGCTTGGTTTGGCATGTGCCGTAACTTCGAATTTGATGTAAGGCATCCGGCTATTCAATCTGTGGCAGTATCTCTTTCTAAATCTCTTGGATTAGGTTCACAGCGTATTGGTATTCGATATAGTCGCAATAAACAAGTAGGTCCAATATCTGTAATGAATGATTTTAGATATGCAAACGTTTCAGACATGTGGTTAGGTGTAGAATTTATGAAAGAGTTCGGTACTGATCACTTATGGAAAAGATATGGCCATCTATATTCAAAGGTATGCAAAGACTTTGGACTAACTGAACTTGATGCGATTCATGTCGCGCTTGGACCAGAAGGAGAAGAATATGGAATTCGCACACCTTTAAGAATGCTTATTGATGGAGTGTATGATGAACGTGGCACTAACAAAGGTTTAAACGAGGTTGAGCTCAATGAAAAGTAGAGTAATAGACAATCCGCTTGATGAGGATAAGATTGATTTGATTATCGACACTGCGCTAGGTGAAAAGGTTGCTCTTGGTAAAGAATCAAATTTCTATCATCGTTTTACGTGGACTGCTGATGAGTGGATGAATAACTGGATTAAACCAACAGTTCCAGAAGAAGGAATGTGGAAGTTTGACTATATGAATTCATCTTATAATATCCTCTACCACAATGATATTATCGAAGGTAACAATGGTGGATTAGGTTGTATCATTCCTTTAGAGTGGGAAAACCAAGATCCTCAAACGATTATGCTAAAACATTGGGATACTCGAAGATTGATGTATTGCGGTGATGATAGATGCGAGTATGTCGACACAAAAGAAAAAGCAGATTTTAAATGTAGTGAGCTTGAAGAAGATTTAGTCTTTAATTGGGATAGAAGCAAGATGCTAATCTTTGACGTTACGCAATTGCATACTGCTAGTCGATTTGACAAAGCGTGGAAAACTTTCTTCCTAGGATTCTTAGTTTGAAAGATGTAGTTTGTATGCTTCCGTGGCAGTCATTTACAGTCACGATGAATAATACAATTAGACCGTGCTGTAGATTTTCTACGAAGGAAGCTGTAGAAATTTCTGACTATGAAAACGCGTTTCGTCAGTTACGTGAAGATATGCTAGCAGGAAAGAAAGATTCTCGTTGCAATAAGTGCTACCAAGAAGATGATAGTGGTATACCGAGCATGAGGACTGCTGCAAACGAGTTCCATGCTATGGAGGATAGATATTCGAAACTCACACCCGATTTTAGAAATCTCGAACATCTTGAATTAAGCTTAGATAACACGTGCAATTATCAGTGCAGAATGTGTTCTAGTATGTTCTCATCTAAACTTCTAAAGCGAGATATAGATCTTGGCCTTAACCCAGAAAGAGTACAAAAATCTAGATATGAATCCCTGAAGCATTTAAACATTAATTGGACTAGTCTAAGAAGCGTAAAGCTATTAGGAGGCGAGCCATTTCTTTCTCCTAATTTTCTAGATTTTTTATACTTTCTAGATATGCGTACAAATATTTCTGAAGTAGAGTTAGAACTAGTAACAAACTGTTCTATAAAAATGAATGAAGAGACCGCAGAAATCCTTAATCAGTTTAAGCATATTAGACTGTCTGGCAGTTTTGACGGATTGCCTGAGTTATCAGAATATCAAAGAGTTGAATCTAATTTCCAGAAAAGTTTTATGAATTTTTTAGAATACGGTGATCTACTTCGTAATAGAAGAATGACAATACACCAAACATTTACAGTCATTAACGCAAATTTTATTGACGAATCGTTAGAATATTATGAACCGTATTGTGATACTCAGTCATGGTCATATGATACAGACGGATATTTGTCTTTCATGCATGCTCCTGATTGGTACGAAGAATGGATTTTAGAACGAGTAACTAATCAAAAATTTAGAAATATAATTAAACAAAAAAAGTATGATCATGTTTCTTGGCATCGAGTACTCCACTCCCTACGTATCTTAGATACTTATTATACCACATCTCTCGAAAAAGTAAACCCCGAATTATCAGAGATTTTGCGAATCAAAACAAAAAAGTATATCGATGCACATGAAAAACCGGCAACTCGTGACTGTATGTATTGTGATATGATAGATGAAATGTAAGTTTGCATGGTCTCATTTAGACTTTAAGCCGGGTGGATATGCACCGTGTTTTCGATTTAAACTAAGGCATGGTCACGGATTCGGCACAGTACCCGATAAACCTTCTGAAGTTATTAATTCAGATGAGTGGATACGTGTAAGAGAACAGCTACAAAATGATGAATGGCCTGAAGAATGTATTGATTGTAAGATACAAGAAGATAGTGGTATGCAATCGTATAGGCAGAGATCTATGGATTTGCTTGTTTCAGAACCAGACTATACCAGCACTCATGTAAAGATAACAGACTTACAGTTAAAACTAAACAGAGCATGTAACTATTCATGCAGACACTGCAGTGTACCGAGTAATTCTAACTTTATCAAGCTAGGTAAACAGAATCCAGAAATAGGCAATAGGCTGTGGGAGCAACATAAGTTTGATCATGTAATTGAAAGACACAAGCATATCGATATTCCAACTCCTGAAGTAATTGAAGATCTGTTTGTCAATGTACTTCCTACCGTCGAAAGAATCGAGTTTTCTGGTGGAGAACCTTTCTATCACGTTGAAATGTATCGATTCCTTGAACGAATGATTGCGGATCCTAATATTGATACGACTAAAGTCACTCTCGTATATAATACAAATATGTCCTTTACAAAGTTTAAGAAGTATGATATAGTAGATCTATGGAAACACTTCAAGCGAGCTGACGTAACGGTAAGTATGGATGGCACTGGTAGTCTTTTCAATTACTTTCGTCAAGGCGGCGATTATCAAAACGTTATCGATAACATGCATGATATTCTATCTCGTACGGATAAGATAGAGAAGCTTCTTCTTGTTTGTACGACTACTGCTTATCACGCATTCTATATGAATGAGATTGCTCATGACTTATTTCATCTCAAACAAGATCTTGAAAGACATTACGGCATAGAAGTAAAATATAGACCTACATTCGTGCACTGGCCTGAAGGTCTAGACGTGGCAAACCTTGCCGAAGAAACTAAAATAAATATGTTGAAGAACCTTGATAAAAATAAGTTTACCGAAGAGTTTGAAAAAAGATTGAAAGGTCCGCGGACTTTGCCAGAAGAAACGTTTAAAGATATTGTTATGCTACAGGATCAACTATACAACCGAGATGCAAGTGAGCTAGCTCCTAGGATTTTTGATTATGTCTATTAAGATTCCAGTAATTACAGAAAACGTTATCATTCGTTTATCGGGAGGAGCTGATAGCGCTATTCTGCTATGGATGATATGTAACGAGTGGAAGAAAGAAAACAAACCTCTTACGGTTTGGCCTATTACTATTATTCATGGAGTACGTAACTGGCAGAGCTATCACGCTCAACAAGTGTACGACTACATACAGGAAAACTGTTATGGTAACTTCATGCCTCAGCGAGCTTGGCTTTGTGAGAATCCAAAAGAAGATTACGTTGACTATCAAGAAAGCTTGATTGACGAAGTAGTATCTGAAATAGGTGAAACATCGCAAGTCTTTAATGGTGTTACCGCAAACCCACCTGAAGAAATTGGCCAGAAATACTGGGGATCTTCGCCGGTGTTTGGAGAAAAAGTATGGGAGTGCAGAGAAAAGCATAGAGACTGGGAAGGTCGCTGGAACAAGCAATTAGTTGATGATGATGAAAGGCGCAAGTTAATACACTGTTGTCCTTTTATTCACAGCCATAAAGGTGCAATAGCTGAGTTATACGAGAAGTACGAGCTTATGGATCTATTGAAAATAACTCGATCTTGTGAAGGTTGGGATTACATGACTCATGGATTTACTGAAACGTGCGGTGAATGCTGGTGGTGTATGGAAAGAGATTGGGCGTTTAATGTATGGAATAAATGACATTCGAGTTGTTCACCTCGAGCCAACGCAGCTATGTCAGGCCTTGTGTCCTATGTGCGATCGTACAACAATGGATGGCAAGGTTAACCCTATTCTAACTGGCGCGTCTCTTTCTCTAAGTGACATAAAGGATATGTTTTCGCCTGAGTTTATTTCGCAATTACGTAAGATGTATATGTGTGGTAACGTTGGTGATCCAATGTTAGCTCCTGATTGTATTGAAATACTAGAGTATTTTAGAAAACATAACGATGATATAGTGTTAGATGTTGTTACTAATGGCGGAGCTCGTACAACAGAATTCTGGACGAAGCTAGCTAAAGTAACTTCTAATGTAGTATTTTCAATAGACGGTTTAGAGGATACAAATCACATTTACAGAAGAGGTGTACAATGGAAAAACGTTATGAGAAATGTGAAAGCTTTCATTGCAGCTGGTGGTATTGCCAAATGGGCGTACTTAGTTTTCGAACACAATGAACATCAAGTTGAAGAAGCAGAAAAGCTAGCGAAAGACTTAGGCTTCAAAGAGTTTGCTTTAAAGTCTACAAACAGATACGGTGAAGATAACAAGCCTGTTAGGCAGACTTATGATAGAAATGGAAGAAAGTCTAATGTATTAAAAACTCCATCTACAGAAAAATACAAGAGCGAAATTATAGAGAACAGAGTATCTTACAAAGATTTGCAAAAATCTATTATTGTGCCTAACTGTGTAAAGAAAAAAGAAATATATGTAACTGCAACAGGTGATGTTTACCCATGTTGCTGGTCTAATACTGCAGTAATATCATCACAAGATACACACCCCGAAGAAATTTTAGACGCAATATCGCAACAAGGTTCATACGAAATAAACGCAAAAAAGCTTGGAATAAAGAAAGCTATGGAATGGTTTGTAACATATGAAGAAAGATGGTGCACCGACGATAAGCCTATGATATGTTCAAAAAAATGTAACACTATACAAAATCATTTTGAGTTACAAACACTGGTGACTAAAGATGTATAGTATTGGCCAGATACACTTTGAACCTACTCAGCTTTGTCAAGCGTCATGTCCTATGTGCGATAGAAATAAGAATGGCGGTGAGGTTAACCAATATCTTAAAGACGAGTCAATGTCGTATGATCAGTTTGTAAAAGCTTTCTCTCCAGAATTCTTAAAAGGTTTACATACGTTCTATATGTGTGGCAACCACGGTGATCCTATCTTAGCACCCGACATGTTAGAGATATGTGAATATATTCGAGAGTGCAACTCTAAGATAAATCTACAGGTAATTACAAATGGTGGAGCCAGAAAAGTAGAGTGGTGGGAGAAGCTTGCAAAGATTGTAACTTTTGTGAACTTTTCTGTTGACGGACTGCAAGATACTAATCACTTATATCGTCAAGGCGTACGGTGGCAGAACGTTGAAGAAAACATGGCAGCTTTCTGTGATGCAGGTGGTAGAGCCAAGTGGACGTTTATCGTATTCAACTATAACGAACACCAAGTAGAACAGGCTCGTATCTTCTCTAAGATCCTAGGTGTCGACGAATTTATCATAAAAAAATCTGGACGGTATGTATACTCGGCCGACCTAAAGAAAAGAGATCAACATCAGGCCGTTGATAGAAAAGGTAACGCTACACAGTTACTTACACAACCAAAAGATCCTAAGTATAGAAACAAAGCGATTGATAGTGATTACGGCAAGATCGTAGATAAGTTTGGAACTCTCGATAACTTTATTGACGTAGCAGAGATACAACCTAAATGTGTAAAGAAAAAAGAAATATATGTTTCGGCTGAAGGCTTAGTGTTTCCATGTTGTTGGTTAGCTGGCCAAGTTTATAAGTGGTGGAGGCCAATGAAGGACAGCCAAGAATACCAGATGATCATGGATAACGGCGGGTTTGAATCTATCAATATTAATATAACACCATTAGAAGAGATTGTAAACGGTAAATTCTTTAAAAGTATAGAAAATAGTTGGAACATCCACGGTGTTGCGCAAGGCAGACTTAAGACATGTGGCAACAAATGTAATAAGGGATGGGATCCATTTATGGCACAGTGGAAATGAGAATTCTTGGTATATCAGAAGGAAGTCACGACGCGGCATGGACACTTATAGAAGACGGTGAGATTCTTGAAGCGCACCACGTTGAAAGACATTCGCAAGTCAAGAACGACAAGTGGCTAAAGAAAGATCTTCTACCAGACGCCGACATTATTATTGGCCACGAGAAAAGAAATAGAGTCGACTTCCGTAGGCAGATCGCTGGCCAACCAGATCGTGCTCGTAATATAGATCCTCATATAGAATATGGTCATTATGAAACTCATGCTTGGGCTGGATGGGCTACGTCTACATTTGAAGATTGCGACATTCTTTGTATCGATGCAATAGGTGAAATTGAAAGTGCATCCTGCTTTGAAATGCGTGGTGGCCTTATGCGTAAAACGTGGATGTTGAGTTATCCGGATAGCATAGGCCTAGCATATTCAGCAGTAACACAGGCTCTTGGTTACAAACCTATGGAAGAAGAATACATTGTTATGGGGTTGGCCGCGTACGGAGAACCTACTATTGACTTTGATTATCTTTTACAAACTAACTGTCATACCGGTATTTCTCTTCCGGCAGGTAGACCTGAAGATATTGCGGCTTCCATACAAGCGTTCTACGAAAAACAGCTTCTCTCAAATATTAATAAATACTGTAAACACGAGAATCTAATATTGATGGGAGGATGTGCACTTAACTGTGTCGCTAATTCGAAAATTAAAGATAAGAATATTTGGATTATGCCTAATCCTGGTGATGCTGGCTCATCTCTCGGTGCTGCAGCAAGACACAGAAAGAAGAAGCTTAATTGGAAAGGACCGTATCTTGGAACTAATATCGATAGTAAAATCAATGCTAGTGAAGTTGTTAGATATATTCTTGAGCATGGTGTCTGTGGTGTGGCTAACGGCCGCGCTGAGTTTGGTCCTCGCGCCCTTGGTAATCGCAGTCTTATTGCTGACCCCCGTCTTGATATTAAAGACAGTGTTAACGACATTAAGAAAAGACAAAGATTCAGGCCTTTCGCCCCCGCGATACTAGAAGAATTTTATGATGAATATTATGAAGGACCAGTGAGTGAGTACATGCAATTTGTTTCAATAGCAAAACACGACCACAAATCTGTTATTCACGTTGACGGAACGTCTCGTGTTCAGCTCGTCAAAAAAGATTGTGGTTCTATACTACGAACTATCCTAGAAGAATGGTATGAAAAAACTGGATGTCCTATGCTTCTTAATACGAGTTTGAATATCAAAGGTATGCCAATGGTTGATAATTTAACAGACGCTCTTAAATTTGAAGAGACATACGGAGTAAAAGTTTTTTAATGACTAAGCCACTTCTTATTACTGCAGGCTGCAGTTGGACTGATGCTTTAGAACCGGGCTATACTGAAAATGGTATCAACGTGTGGTCATCCATTGCAGCCGAGTTCATGGATTGGGATGTGATTAATCGAGGAACTGGAGGAGCTGGCAATCAGTTTATAGCTAATCAGGTTTTTGATACAATCAATGAAAATCTGGATAGAGAAATCATTGTATTTGTATACTGGTCACAAGCTTGTAGAGCGAGCATTTTTGGGCTTGATAACATTGTTCTAGGAAAGAGCGGTAACTGGGTCAGAGAACCTAATGAATCTAGATTGACAAAAGCTTCAGTAGAAAAGTATATTTCTGAAAGACTTAATTTTATATCTAAAAAGAATATTGAGTATCCTACTACCGTAGTACACAGCTTAGATCCAGAAATGAATGTATATGCAACTGTAGTGTTAGAATCATTGAGAACAATTTGTTTACTTGATGAATACTGTAAGATGAAAGGAATTACTATCATTCATGGTACTGCATTAAATACTATTATGGGTGCTGAAGCAGTAACACACGTCGATCCTCACAAAGGAGTTGAAGCATATGATGTAATGTCAAGCAGAAGAATAAAGCTAAGACAGGAGTTATTTGAAGTTTGCAAAGATTTAAAATACTATCAGTACATTGAGAATATGACAAATAAAATTGAGAGAAATTTCTTTCATTACAGTGAGTCTGGCTATCATAAGTATGAACGCATGTTTATTTCCGAAAAAGATAACCACCCTAATCAAAAGGCGCATCAGCTTATTGCTGCTGAATTCATCAATGCATATCATCGCGAATTAAATAAGGACAGGCCTGCGTCTGAACAAAGTTATGTCTACGACTGATTTGAAGTGGAGCCAATATGACTTTACTCAAATACCATTTGACAATATTGTAAGCGTAGGACAAAGGACTATGCTGCACCGTGATTTGTTTACGGTCAGCTGGTTACTAGGAAGATTTTGTAATTACTCGTGTTCATATTGCTGGCCATACGCTTCAAGCCGCAAGAAAGATCACCGTACGATTGACTTGATTCTAATGACTATCGATGAGATCAAACGTCAATCGCGTGATAATAATTATAATTCATTTCATTTTTCATTCTCTGGTGGTGAGCCAACTTTCCATCCAGACTATCTAGAGATTATGGAATACTTAGCTGATGATGTTCCTAACTGTAACTATCATTCAGTACATATGACTTCTAATATTTCACGTAAGATGAAATGGTTTGAAGAATACGCTGCGATTTGCAGCAGGTTTCACAGGTCGAGTATCACAGCCTCGTGTCATAGAGAACATGTAGATACACAAGAGAAAGTTGCGGAGTTTGCCGACAAATTAGAATATTGCCAGAGCCAAGACATTCAAGTTACAATCAATCAAGTTATGCTGCCGGATAAGTTTGAACAATGTTGGGAGGACGCGTTGTACTTCCATGAAAGAGGAATCAATGTCACTCTTAAACCTCAGTCTGATCCTACTGCTAGTTTTATTGTTGATGGCTATACTGATAGCATGCTTGAACGATTACGTAACGGCATGCCTCAACGAGGCTTTACCGATACAAAAAAACTCATCAGAAGACCCAGACCCAAAGTGGAGCTTGATTTACGTTATGAAAAAACTGGCATCCCTCAACATATGCAAGTAGAGTTAGAAGATGCAGATGGAAAAAAATACTATATGGACCAAGCAGAACGCTTCAATACTTTTAATTTCAATAAGTTTAGTGGCTGGACTTGTGAGTCCGGTTATAGGTCTATTATTATTCGAGAGCCTGACGGCAGTATCAAAAGATCTTATTCTTGTAGTGACGAACCACTAGGATACATTGATAAGGGTTTCAAATTATTTCAAAAACCTATGCCGTGCATTACAGAAACATGCGTTTCTTCTGCAGATTCAAAGATTCCTAAGCGCAAATTAGTATAAATAGATCTGATATCTATTTTTATAAATATAGAAAACAAATAAGAGTATTTTGTAAATGGCCCAATACGAAGATATTACTATAGATCAAGGTGCTGATGCATCTATTGAATTGCATCTAGTTGATACGGATGGTTCAGTCAAGAATTTGACAAATCATACAGTCACCGCAAAATTGAAAAAAACTTATAGTAGCGACAGCGCAGATACTACATCCTTTGTCACTACTGTAGCAGACGCGGTTCGAGGTATCTGCACTATTACATTGACAAATGCTCAAACAGACGCTCTCAAAGCTGGTCGATATGTTTATGATGTTGAACTTTCTTTTGCTGATAGTGATGGTGACACGATCATTGAGAGAATTTTAGAGGGTAAGATTACAGTCACTCCGTCCGTAACGAGGTAAGACATGGCTATTAGAATTGGAACTGGCCAGACTACTCAGGTAAAAACGGTTAGGGGTGTAGGACAAACAACGCAGGTTAAAAGAGTTGTTGTAGGTCGGCCAGTTAGAAATGTAAGCTCTGGATCGACGAGTATTAACAACCTACTTGGAGTAGATACCAGTGGAAAGGTAGATGGATCGATGTTAGTATATTCCGCAACTTCCGGAAACTTTGAAGCTACAATATTTCTTGAGAAACAAGACATAAACGGAGGCAATTATTAATGGCCACTATTATCAGAATTAAAAGATCGACCAGTGCCAGCGCTCCCGGGTCATTAAAATCAGGAGAACTTTCCTACTCCGCTGGTACCGGTACCCAAGCAAACGGAGGCGACAGGCTTTACTTCGGTAAAGGAGATGA
>NYWG01000226.1 GCA_002684915.1 Verrucomicrobiales bacterium | reverse complement strand
GGTTGGCTGAGGCAAGCCAGCAGCAAGCCTACAACAGGGGAAATGAAGATCTTGAGCTCTGGCTGTCTGAGATTGAGGGTCAGCTGCTTTCTGAAGATTACGGAAAGGATCTCACCTCTGTGCAGAACCTTCAAAAGAAGCACTCTCTCTTGGAAGCCGATGTTGGCGCCCACCAGGACCGACTTGATGGCGTGAGAATTGCCTCTGAGCAGTTTGTCAACGCTGGTCATTTCGATGCTGAAAACATCCGAAGCAAGTACGACGCCATGGACAACCGCTACCGAAGCTTGATGAAGCCAATGTCCAACAGGAAGACAAGGCTGATGGATTCCCTGGCTGTTCAGCAGCTTTTCCGGGATGTTGAAGATGAGGAGGCTTGGATCAGAGAGAAGGAGCCCATCATCAACTCCAACAACAGAGGTCGTGACCTCATCGGAGTTCAAAATCTGATCAAGAAGCACCAAGCTTCCATGGCAGAGATCAACAACCACGAGTCAAGGATTGATGCCGTGTCCCACACCGCCCAGCTCATGGTGGAGGACGGTCACTTTGCCTCTGAGGACATCAAAAGCCGACTTTCCACCCTTCACGACCACTGGAACACTTTGAAGGAGAAAGCAAACCAGAGACGCCAAGATCTGGAGGATAGCCTTCAGGCTCACCAATACTTTGCTGATGCCACTGAAGCCGAGTCCTGGATGAAGGAGAAGGAGCCTCTGACAGGCAACGCCGACTATGGCAAGGACGAGGATGCCTCCGAAGCTCTTTTGAAGAAGCACGAAGCTCTTATGTCTGACCTTGAGGCATTCAACACAACAATTGCTGGACTGAAGGAGCTCGCCTCAAACTGTCGTCAGCAGGAGACACCTGTCATTGACATGCTTGGCAAGGAATGTGTCATGGCACTGTATGACTACACCGAGAAGTCTCCCAGGGAGGTCAGCATGAAGAAGGGTGACGTGTTGACCCTGTTGAACTCCAACAACAAGGACTGGTGGAAGGTTGAGGTCAATGACAGGCAGGGCTTTGTGCCGGCCGCCTATGTCAAGAAGATCGATCCTGGCTTAACTGCCAGCCAGCAGCAATTGGTTGATTCCTCCTCTGTTGGCTCAAGGCAGAGCTCCATCGAGAAGATGTACGACAACTTGATCGAGCTGGGAAGCCAGAGGAAGAAGAGGCTTGAGGAGACGATGCAGGCTTACAAGCTGGTTAGGGAGGCCGGAGAGCTTTCAGCATGGATCCGGACCAAGGAGCAGCATGCCACCATCACTGATGTCTCCGATGACCTTGAGCAGGTCGAGGTGATGCAAAAGAAGTTTGATGACTTCCAAGCCGACCTCAAGGCTAACGAAGTACGTCTGGCAGAGATGAATGAAATTGCAATGCAACTGGTGTCTCTTGGGCAGACCGAAGCAGCAATGAAGATTCAGGCTCAACTGGAGGACCTCAATCAGAAATGGACGCAGCTGGAGAAGGTCACCAAAGAGCAAGGTGATGCTTTCCAAAAGGTCCACGAGGTACAGATGTTCCACAGGGATGTTGATGAGACCAAGGACTGGATTGCTGAGAAAGATGAAGCCCTCAACAGCGATGACATTGGAAAGGACATGAGGACAGTGCAGGCTCTGCAGCGAAAGCATGAGGGACTCGAGAGAGACCTTGCTGCTCTGGGAGACAAGATCAACCAGTTAGACGAGAAGGCTAGCAAGCTGATGCACACTCACGCTGAGAGCTCGGAGGTGATCTATGAGAAGCAGAAGGACATCAATGAAGAGTGGACTCATCTCTCAGCCAAGTGCAACCTGCGCAAGGTGAAACTTCTGGACTCCTACGACCTGCAGCGCTTCCTCTCTGACTACAGGGACCTGATGTCATGGGTGAGCAGCATGAAGAGTCTTATCTGCACTGACGAGCTGGCCACTGACGTCACTGGTGCTGAAGCCCTGCTTGAGCGTCACCAGGAGCATCGCACTGAGATTGATGCAAGGTCTGGAACCTTCCAAGCTTTTGAGCTCTTTGGACAGCAGTTGCTCCAAGCAGATCACTTTGCCTCCGCCGAGGTGCAGGAGAAGCTGGAGGGAATGAACGAGGCAAGAGAGGACCTGGAAAAGGCCTGGATTGCAAGGAGGATGCAGCTCGACCAGTGTCTGGAGCTTCAGCTCTATTACCGTGACTGCGAACAGGCTGAAAACTGGATGACATCCAGGGAAGCCTTCCTCCAGACTGATGATGAGGGCGACAGCAAGGAAGACAATGTTGAGGCTATGATCAAGAAGCATGAAGACTTTGACAAAGCTATTGGCAACCAGGAGGAGAAGATAGAGTCCCTGCAGACCTATGCTGACCAACTGATCCAGTCTGAGCATTATGCTGCTGCTGACATCCAGCAAAAGAAGAAGGATGTGCTGGAGCGCTGGGAAAAGCTGAAGGAGGCTCTTATTGAGAAGAGAGCCCAGCTTGGTGAGCATCAGACCCTCCAACAGTTCTCCAGGGATGCTGATGAGATTGAAACCTGGATGCTGGAGAAGCTGCAGTTGGCACAGGAGGAGAACTACAAGGACCCTGCCAACATCCAGTCCAAACACCAGAAGCACCAGGCCTTTGAAGCTGAGCTGGCTGCCAATGCTGACAGGATCCAGAGCGTGCTTGCCATGGGTCAGAACCTCATTGACAGAAAGAAATGCTCTGGAAGTGAGGAGGCCGTGCAGAACAGGCTTGAGTCTATTGCTGAGCAGTGGGAGCTGCTCACACAGAAGACCAGCGAGAAGTCGATGAAGCTGAAGGAGGCCAACAGGCAGAGGACCTTCATCGCTGCAGTGAAGGATCTCGATTTCTGGCTCGGCGAGGTTGAGAGCATTCTGACCACCGATGAGGTTGGAAAGGATCTTGCCTCTGTCCAAAATCTGATGAAGAAGCACCAGCTTGTGGAGGCTGACATCATTGCCCATGAAGACAGGATCAAAGATATGATTGATCAATCTGACAGCCTTGTCGACTCCGGCCAGTTTGACTCAAACGACATCCGTGACAAGCGTGACAACATCAGCAAACGCTACAAGCACATCCAGGACCTGGCCGCCCACCGCCAGTCCCTCCTCAACGAGGCCAACACCCTGCATCAGTTCTTCAGGGACATTGCTGATGAGGAATCCTGGATCAAGGAGAAGAAACTCCTTGTGACCTCGGACGACTACGGCCGCGACTTGACTGGAGTGCAGAATTTGAGGAAGAAGCACAAGAGGTTTGAGTCCGAGCTTGGCTCCCATGAGCCTGCCATCCAGCAGGTGCAGGATGCAGGAGCCCAACTGATTGCTGGAGGTGGACTCGGTGGACCTGAGATCGAGCAGAGGCTGCAGCAGCTCAACGACGTCTGGTCTGAGCTGAAGTTCATGGCAGCCAGCCGAGGCAAGAAGCTTGAGGAATCGATCACATACCAACAGTTCCTTGCAAAGATTGAGGAGGAGGAAGCGTGGATCAGCGAGAAGCAGCAACTGCTCACCGTCCCAGACCTCGGTGACAACATGGCTGCAGTGCAAGGACTGCTGAAGAAGCACGACGCCTTTGAGACTGACATCAGTGTGCATGGCGACCGATGCACCGACATCTGTGAAGCAGGGCAGCAGCTCATCGATGAGCGCAACCATCACGCTGATAGCATTGCTCAGAGGTGTGAGCAGCTCAGGAACAAGATGTACAACCTTGGCGAGCTGGCCAATGTGAGGAAGACCAACCTTCTTGACAACTCCGCCTACCTGCAGTTTATGTGGAAGGCAGATGTCGTGGAGTCCTGGATTGCTGACAAGGAGGCTCACGTCCGTTCTGATGAGTTCGGCCGGGATCTCTCCAGTGTGCAGACTTTGCTCACCAAACAGGAGACCTTTGACATTGGTCTGAGGGCCTTTGAGACCGAGGGTATCCAGAACATCACAGCCCTGAAGGAGCAGCTGATCAACGGAAACCATGTCCAGGCTGCTTCCATCAACCGCAAGTTCAGCGAGGTGATCCAACGCTGGAACAAGCTGTTGGCCGACAGTGCTGGCAGAGAACAGCGCCTGCTCCAGGTGCAGGATCAGTTCCGACAGATCGAGGAGCTCTACTTGACCTTTGCAAAGAAGGCGTCTGCCTTCAACTCCTGGTTTGAGAACGCAGAGGAGGACATGACCGACCCTGTGCGTTGCAACTCTGTGGAAGAGATCCGCAGTTTGAGGGAGGCCCATGCCCAGTTCCAGGCCAGCCTGTCTTCTGCCAATGCTGACTTTGAGTCATTGGCCCAATTGGACAAACAGATCAAGTCCTTCAATGTGGGCCCGAACCCTTACACCTGGTTCACCATGGAGGCTCTCTCTGACACCTGGAAGAACCTGCAGTCCATCATCAAGCAGAGGGACGCCGAGCTGGCCCAGGAGGAGGTTCGCCAGGAGGAAAACGACAAGCTAAGGAAGGAGTTTGCAAGGCACGCAAATGCCTTCTACAGCTGGCTGACAGAGACGAGAGCTATGATGATGGAAGGCAGCGGAACCTTGGAGGAGCAGCTTGCCGCCGTTGGAATCAAGGCGCATGAAGTTGCCAACCGATCATCTGACCTGCGCAAGATTGAGGACCTGGGAGCAATCCTAGAGGAGAAATTGATTCTGGACAACAGATACACCGAGCACTCAACTGTTGGCCTCGCCCAACAGTGGGACCAGCTGAACCAGTTGGGAATGCGAATCAGGCACAACCTCGAGCAGCAGATCCAGGCTCGTAACCAGAGCGGCGTCTCAGAGGACGCCCTCAAGGAGTTCAGCATGATGTTCCGTCACTTCGACAAGGATAAGACCGGCCGGCTGGACCTCAACGCCTTCAAGTCCTGCTTACGAGCCTTGGGCTACGACCTTCCCATGGTGGAGGAGGGCGAGCCAGAGCCGGAGTTCGAGCAGATCCTTGTGGTGGTCGACCCCAACAAGGACGGCTTTGTGACCTTACAGGACTACATGGCCTTCATGATTTCCAAGGAGACGGAGAATGTCCAGAGCTCCGAGGAGATCGAGAATGCCTTCAGGGCGATCACAGCCCAGGAGCGCGAGTATGTGACGCAAGAGGAGCTCTACAGCAACCTGAGCAAAGAGATGGCGGACTACTGCATCGCCAGGATGAAACCTTATGTGGACCCTCGCACCGGCCAGGGCATCACTGGAGCCCTCGACTACATGGAGTTCACAAGAACACTCTTCTCTTAGTTCAATGGCACCTTTTAAAAAACAAACATATATTTACTCAGTGTTACCTTATACAATGATTGCTGTCCTATCTTTCTTTCTTCCTTAACCTTTTCCTGCGATGGATGTACCTATCAGCTCTGTCTACAATATTAACTATTGTAAAATGTGTGATGCTTTATGGCGGGTGCTTTCCTATCCCCTCTTCCCTCCCCCTTCACAAAACGGAGATGTGTCTTCGCCAGAAGAAGTCTCTTAACAGGACACGTCCACTCCACTGGACCTCTGTTGGCCACCAACGGCCCCCCCTTGATATAAATCCTACCATCCACCCCTGCTGGGCGGGGTCGACTGTTCAGAGAATGAAATAAAG
>NYWG01000225.1 GCA_002684915.1 Verrucomicrobiales bacterium | reverse complement strand
TTAAGTCATCTGAGTCTACTTGGATAAAAAATTATTCTCTTAAGGCAAAACTCCTTTCTGGTACTCCAGAGACATTTGTTGGAAAACGCATCGTCCAAAACGTAGACGGGGCCTACGCTTCGGCGGTTATAGATAACGTCCTCTTCAATGGTAAGTATGATGGTGAGGATTTGTATGAATTGATCCTTGCTGAGGAAACTGTCAACGGAACGTTCCTATTATCATCAAAGACTACTCTTACCACTGCTATAGATTATACGAGTACTTCTGTTGATGTATTCTCTACATTAGGGTGGAATGACAAAGGAAAGTTCACTATTGGTGATGAATCCTTCACTTTTGAAGAAAAGACTATAGATCAGTTCGTAATTAAGACTAGATCCGCATCTTCCTCACATAATGTTGGTGATTTGGTATATGACGCTGCGGAAGTTACTGTTGGTGCGGATTCTGTATTGATTCTTGGAGTATTCTACAACGCTTCTCCCACCAGTCCTAGTCCATATGCTAATGTTGGAGAGAAACTTGAGATATCTGATCCTGGTTTTGTAAATACTGACGTAAAGATTTTTGATTCCTCTAATGATATCAGATGGGATCTAACTTCTATAAAAGCAATCTTCGAAGATGGTGATGATTACTACATTGCAGCACCAAATAATCAATTAAGTATTCTCCCTAAAGAGTTTACATTAACTACAGAAGTCTATAAAACTAACAATAAGCATATTGGTATATTCCTTGATGGTACTCTTGCTATGGGGGCAAGGCATACTGATAGTATTCTTGATGGTCCAATTCAGGGGATTCATGTTCTTCAGAGAGGTAGTGGATACGCTAGAGAACCATTTGTCCTTATAGGGGGTGTATCTGGTCTTGCAAGGACTAAGTTAGCAGGTCAGGTAGTCGAATCAGTTATTGTTGATACACCAGGTTCTTACACTGATATACCCACCATAGAGATAGTCTCTGGTAGGAATGCAGTTCTTACTCCAGTAATAACCAATGGTGCTATTACTAGTATTGTAGTGACTAATGCAGGTGAATATTATTCATCTCCACCTATTATTAGAATTTTAGATTTATCAGGTAAAGGTAGGTTTGCGGAATATACTTCAGAAGTAGATAATAACGGTAAAGTTACTGCATGTAACTTAGTTAATGCTGGAAGTGGATATAGTGATGGTAATATACGTGTTGATGTTATTCCAGTTGGATCTGGTGCTGATGCATTTGCATCTATACTATCTTGGACTAAGGACAGGTACAAGTTAACTCAAACAAATCCAGTTCCTGCTGCGTTGCGTAGTGGCGACGATGGTTCGGCTCATAGTCCTCTTCTGGGGTACGCTTATGATGGTAATCCCATATATGGTGCTTATGGTTATACAGACTCATTAGATGCCACTAGCTCTGTCACCCAAATGACCACTAGTTACTCTTTAAAGAGTTCTAGAACTAATGGTCCTTCTACTACAACTTATGTTCTAGGTACATTCTTTGAAGATTACGAGTATACTCATAAGAGAGGAACACTAGATCATAATAACGGTAGGTTCTGCTTAACACCTGAGTATCCTGATGGTGTGTATGCATACTTTGTTACAGTTGATGGCACTACTCCAGTATTCCCATACATCTTAGGTGAGAATTATTATGGAGTCCCTAGAGATTCAAATTATAATCAATCATTAACTCATAATGATATACCAAGATCATCAACTAGGTTGAGAACTACTGGTATTGCTAAGAATGGTGAAAACACAACTCTAATTATTGATGAGATTAATACTGGTAGCATTTCTGATGCAGAAGCAGTATCTAGTATCTCAACGTTCTCAGTTGGGTCTCAGTTAGAGATCAATAATGAAGGTACTGGTGGTCACGGTGTTACTGCTGAGGTTTCTTCTGTAAAAGGAAAGACAGTATCATCTATTGAATCACAAGAAACCAAAGCACTATTAATCACTTTATCAAATACAGCATATATCTTTGATGGTGATACTATTACACAAACAAATAG
Organism: Verrucomicrobiales bacterium; assembly: GCA_002684915.1. Taxonomy (GTDB): domain Bacteria; phylum Verrucomicrobiota; class Verrucomicrobiia; order Limisphaerales; family UBA1096; genus UBA1096. The sequence continues at coordinate 5,986 of NYWG01000225.1, read as the reverse complement.
TGGTGCTACTGGTAAGATTGTTGGTGATGTCTTTAGTGGTAGTACATTTACTCTTAGAGATGTAAATGGTGTCTTTACAACTACTGATAATGTATATTCCAATACTACAGTAATAACTCTAATATTAGATGAGAACTCATCTTATACAAAGGGAGCAAACTTAAGTTATACTGATGGTATTGCTACTACTATTGCAGTAGGAGAAGTATTAGAAAGCACCTCAAGTAAGAATACAGTTAAAGTTAAAGTAACATCTGGAGATTTTGCTGTTACTGATGACTATTTCGTTAGAAGTAGTAATTTGATTGATAGTGTTGGTTCTAAACTTCTTAGTACCAACTCATTGAGTGCTGGACTTAATATATTCACTATCAATAACAATATAGCAATCCTTAAGACTGCTACTAGTCATGGTGTTGGCATTGGTGATGATATTGTTGTGGATGTTAATCCTGATGATACTAGTACTACAACTACACAATATGTTAGAAGTAGAATATATCAAGAAGTAACATTCCTGTCACCTGTTGCTACTACAGCAATTAATGATACTGGTATTGGAAGAATAACTATTCTTAATGGTGGTCAAGATTATACAGATAACTTTGCTACTCCTGACAACTATCGTAATATTGCTTTGAAAGGTGGTTCTGGTACTGGAGCAACAGCAGACTTCCAGGTTGATCCTTCAGGTAGTGTTGTTTCTGTTGTTGTTAAGAACAAAGGTACTGGATATCAAAAGAAGGATATTCTAACTGTTGGTGATGCTGATCTAGCAAAGACTGATCTGACTACACCTGCACTACAAGTTGAAGTTGATCATATTGGATTGGGATTAACTGATACTACTCTTATAGTTGATAGTAAACTTGGATTTACAAAAAATGATTACGTTAAGATCGATGATGAGATTCTATTCATACAAGCGAAGAATGTTGCAGAGGAAGAATTCACTGTTGTTAGAGGACAGAAAGGAACTAAAGCAGTAGATCATTATGATGGTGCAGTAGTTACTTTAGATGTTCCAGGATATAATCTTGATAGAGGTTATAAGATTGGTGAACTTGCTGGAGATGCAACCATACAGTCATATGATCCAGTTACTCAGACAGCACAAGTTGTATGGGGTTATGATGATTCACTATCTACAATTAACGCTGTTTCGTTAAGTACTGTATTCTATGATACAAGTGAGGATAAGAGACTTGTAAGGGTAACCACAGTAGGTACTCCAATTGAAGTATTTGAGTTTTCCACAGACCAAATAAATTTCGCCAGAAATCCTATATTAAACATTAAGAAATTCTATAGTTATAAGTTCGATGTATCTCACTCTTCAATGAGTGACAAGGAATTTGATATATCTCCTAGTATCAATTATAACATTAATACTCCAGAGAAAATTGATTCTGGCAATGTAGTTGATCTTAAATTGGGATTTGGTGCTAGAGTCTCTACAAACACTTATAGTACAAAAGTACCATTGAGTTATTCTAGGTATTACTATTTTGATAGGAATAGTGGTACATCTCGTGAGAATGGTTATTTGAATGTGGTTGATGATCCACTTCAAGGTATTAAGAAAGCATTGTATGTAACAAATGATTCAATTGTATATGATACTGGCATAACCGCACCACATGACGGTTCTGGAACTGTCACATATACATCTAATTCTAAGTTCTCTATAGGTGCTATTAACGAAATCAATGTTATTAATATTGGTGGAGAATATAAGAAATTGCCTTTAGTAGTTGGTGTTATGCCAACCGAAACGCTGAAAGCGACTGCTACCACTGAGGTTTACAATGGTTCTATTAGTGGTGTAACTATAGTTAATGCTGGATCAAGTTATTCTAAACCTAAAGTAATTGTTGAAGGTAATGCTATATTAACCCCAGTACTTAATAATGGAATTCTTACTGGTATTATTGTAACAGATGCTGGATCTGATTATGATGTTGCACCAGAAGTTAAGATTGTAGAATCTGACGTTAAGATATACCTTACTAGTGTTGATATTGGTATTCCTAGAAATATTCGTATTATCAACAATGGTGGTTCTTATCATAATGATACTACATTAAATTCTACTATTAGATCAAATTATATACTCAAGGTATCTAATTTCACCACCTTTAGAATTGGTGAAACTATAGTTCAAGGTGATACTGCTAGAGCAACAGTTACTTCATGGAGAGATGGATCAAATATACTCTCTGTTAAAGATGTAACTGGTCTCTTCAGAGAAGGTTTACCTATCAAGGGTCTTGCTAAGGGAAACACGGCAACATTAGAAAGTATCTCTTATACTGAGTTCACACCAAATATCAAAACATATTTTGATAATCTTGGATCATATAGTGATGATCAGGGTGTTGTTAGTTCATCCAATCAAAAGATTACTGACACATATTATTATCAGGACTATTCATACGTTGTTAAGTCAAGAACTTCAATTGATGTTTGGAGAGATTTAATAAAACAGACTACTCACCCTGCTGGATTCCAGTTATTTGGTGAAGTACTTATTGAGTCTAGTACACAGGCTGCTATGTCACCTGTCACATCTAGTGATAGATCAAGTAGGATTCAATTATGGGATCCAGAGAAGAATAAGATTACTGTTGTTAGTACTAAGAAACAAATAAGTGTTAGTATTATTAAGACAGAGCAACTTAAGGTTGAACAGGGGTTAGGTTCTGTATCACGTGATACATTCTCTACTGAAGAGATCAGAGCTAAGCAAGTATTCCTCAATGCAGACTTTACTGGTGCATTTACTGATAAAGGTAATCTCGAAGGTCAGACATCATTCGTTCTTGTAGATGAGAATGGAAATTCTGTATCTCCATACAATGCACAAGCATTGACAATAACTCTTGATGGTGTTATGCAAGAACCTGGTTCTGCATATGCTGTCAACAATAGTAACATCATATTCTCATCACCACCATTAGGACCTAGACTCCATGAGGGTCAGGATATACCACAGGTTAAGTTCTATGCTAGATGGTTTGAGTTTAAGACTGCTGAATTGAATGCTAGGTATCTTAAGAAACTTAGAAATATACATCAAAGACCTGGTACTTGGATTGATGCTGCTAACCAGTTATCGATGAATAGGGCGTATATTCAGTCAGAGACATTAGGTTATATCAAGGCAGAGTATCCAAATCTTACATGGGGTACACTAGGTCCAACATGCCATAGAGATATCGGTCTCATAGTAGACGCATTTGAGCATGATTTGAGATTCGGTGGTAACTCTAAAACAGTTGCTGGTGGTGAAGCATATTACAATAATGATTTACTTGATTTCATTACAGGTGAGATTGAACCTACTATAAAGGCATTTGAGAAAACAAAGGAACTTGCTGAGAAAGCAGCTAGGAATCTATTGACAACTGGTACATACACAACAGTAGATCCATATATCAACAATAACATTCGTGTTGATTCAGGTTCTCCTACATGTGCTGAAGTTACATCTGCTTTAGATTCTTTATACGAGAATCTTAAAGCAACTATAATAACAGGTCCAGGAACTGCTACAACATCACTTCCTGACTATGTTAACAACGAGAATAAGATATTTGATCTGTATTATACAGATGGTGAGGAAGTAGTCACAGATGTCAATGAGAATCTAATAGTTTCAATAGGTGGTATTGTACAACATGATAGTAACTACTCTATTGATAAAACTACTACACCTAATAAGATTGTATTTACTGGAGCACCTGTTTGGCAACAGCAAGAGAATACTAAAACTGTTAATGAACCATTAGCAGTAGATAATATTGCCTTGCATGGTATTGGTAACTATATCAGATGTGAAATTGAAACTTCTGGTATATTGGATGGATCTGCTGGTCCTTTCTTAATACTTGATAGTGCCACTAAAGAGGTTAAGAAGATAGATGATGCAGATTATGCATATGTCTTTGTTGATGGTGTATTACAAAGAGATACAGATGCTTATAGTATTATTGGACCTGCAATCAGATTTACTAGAAAGATAAATCGAGATCGTAGAGTAGAGATTATAGTTCTTTATGGTAGAGATATACAGCAGACAGTTACTCTACATGATTTTGAACCAAATACTTACTTTAATAGACTATCATTAAGAATCAATGATTCTGTTGTAAATAATTTTAAAGATCTGAGGAGTTGGTTTGATACCAAATATGATTTCACTAGGTTTGCATATCAAAAGGTTGGTACTGTTAAACATATGATTGGTGAAATCAAGAAGATAGAGGTTGATACTGTTACATCAGTTATGTTAACTGTTGCTGGCAACAATCCTTTATTCAATGGTTCTGAACCAATATACTTCTCTAGTGATTATGTCAATTACTCTGATGAGTTCTCTATCTCTCTTACAGGTATTCTAGAATATCAGAAAGATGAGTATGGTAGTCATAGAATGCAGAGAAATGCATCTCAGTGGTTATATGATAGTAAGAAAGCAGATGAGGCATTTTATAAGTCTCATAACTTACTTGCTCGTCTTAATCAGGGTGATGTCATAAAGATAGATGGAGAAGATTCTTATAGGGATGTTCAAAACCTACCAAGATATGTAAATCCAAAAAATTATAATCCTGGTGCTGAGATATCTGCCAAGTTCTTTGGTTCTGTGTCAACCACCAATTATAATGGTATTACTAGAGGTGTTGGTCTAAGTGTTACTTGTACTATTAACAGTGGTAAAGTAATAAGTTTGGAATGGAATAAGAAAAACCTCAAGTTGTATTATGAGCAGGGTATATTAGAACCTACTACTGCATATGGTTATGATAGTACACCTGTACTACATTTTATTCCTGAAGATGGTAATGGTGGTGGAGCTCATGCTGAGGTAATAGTCAGCAAGGGTCAAATTATTGACATTAAACTAATACATTCTGGATCTGGGTACACTAAAGCACCAAAAGTTAGTGTTGCTAGAAAGTATAAGTTAATCAAGAGACTTGATCGAAAGATTGACAGTTTAATTGGTCTAATCTTCTCTACTGATATATTAAAATCATCACCTGTTACAGTTACTACTTCGATAGACACATTCAAGGGTGTTGAGATAATTGGTGACGTTGGTATTATTGGTGGTGGAACAGGTAGTGTGGGTACTGTTACTCACAGACCTGTTGTGGTTTCTACAATACAGAAAGTTGCTGATCTCAGTGGCAATGTATTAACTAAGGAACTCGTTATATCGTGGCCAACTTCAGTCACATCTGCCCTTATGGGATCATCGATTGAGATTGAAATAGAGAAAACTAGAATAATACAGTCAGCAATTAATTTGAATGTTGACGTTAAGAAGGAAATAGTGAAATATATCGAGACTGGTGTGCTTGATACATATAAATCATACTTTAACACTTATGGTTCCGCAATTTTAGGACCAACACCTGAGACATTTAATCGTGTTACTTATAGCACAGGAGATGTCCTTTCAACAGGTGGCAGACCAGTTTCCGAGTATACTGTGGAAGAGGTTTCTGTTTGGGGAATCACTATTGAAGAGATCGAGAATGCAAGAAATACTTTGTGGGTAGGTAATGTAAAATGGAATTTTGTTAATCCATCCATTAACTACTATATAACTCAGTTGAACACTGCTGACTTGCCAGATGATACAGATGCAGGTTATGTTGCATCTGGTGCTATTGTTTACGCAAATACTTCCAATTTTGCAGCAACGGGAACTATCCTAGTTGGACGTGAACAAATAACCTATACAGGTAAGTTGAGTGATCGTTTTACAGGATGTACTAGAGGCGCAAACAGTACTCCCATCGAGGAACAACTCGTGGGACAGTACATTAGAAACGCCCTATAAATAAATATAAATAACTCGGATTTAGTCTTAATTTAACATTTAGAGACCAGTGCTATGGCAGCTATTATTTCAGAAAAATTTAGGATCTTCAATGCGAAGCAATTCCTAGAATCCTTGAGCGAAGGTGCAAAC
>NYWG01000224.1 GCA_002684915.1 Verrucomicrobiales bacterium | reverse complement strand
CCAGATCAGACATATGAGAAAAGTTGCGTTGGGTTAGTTTATTATAATATGATGCCGGGTATCACGGAGCAAAGGGACTTTAATTTTGTTTTGTTTTTAAAGCTTCCAAAAACCATAGTAACTCTACTTACTAAGCCAGAAACTATATCATTGGAGGATGTCATTGAAAGATGGGAGGACTAGAGTATATAAAGAAGACATACGATTAATAAATGCTTACACTAGCTTTTTTACCTGCGGATAGTGAACTTCTAGAATCACATTGGCTAAATAGTATGGCGTCTAAGCTTGCGCCGTCAGGGTCAGCGGTACCGAAGATTCACGTTGAGCTTTTATTTCCGGAATCTTCAAACGATAAAGATGTTATTGGTAGAGCATGTAGTATACATTACGATGGAGAAGTATTTCTGGAGCCTAAAAGATTTAGTCGTAAGCAGTGGCAATTCCGCCAAGTCTCTTGTACGAAAGCGCAGATGAAGAAAGCTTTGGAGTTCTGCGAAGCGCATATTGGAGAGAAATTTAACCATTTTGGATATTTTCTTCACCCTATTGCACCTTGTCAAATCACACCGCATACTATGCAGCGTTTAGGACTAAGCCCAGCGCCCAGATGGTTCTGCACTGAAATAGTATCCGGTGCGCTGCAGGCGAGTGGTGCTATGAGTGATATTCCATTAAGTTGTCACCCTGAAAAGCTTTTCCAGCTGGTGAAAGATCTGACGGCGCCGACTTGCCCGAAACATTCAGATATTAAATTTTAGATTGGTAGACTGTAATTAGAGTACATACTGCAGTATAACATATAGAGAGATAAAAATATATTTCCACAAAATCTATAATCCAACGAGAAACTTAGCCACACCGTCCTCAGCGCCGTAGAGATCGCTGCGACGAGCGAACTTCGCTTGTACTTTCCTGCCGCGTGCCATTCCCACCAAAGACAGTGAATCACCCATGCGGACAGTAAAACTGCATCGTACGCGATGAAAACCCTGTTGATACATACGTAGATGCTCAAACTCATATCCAGAAGACCTACATATTTCAATCTTTTTTGTGTCTTCAAAAGTGGTATATGTGTCGTTTGCCATTTAATTTTAAACGGATTTGACGTTTGAAAAATACGGACTGCGACGAGTACATTTAAATGTATCAAAAGGATCAGAAAAGGTTGCATTTACAAGCGGGTCGTGTTTGCTTATACGTTTTTGTTGCGACGCTCTTGTCTTCTTCGCATGGCAATTGCAGCACACCGCCATGCAATTATCACGCGTATCCGTACCACCATCACACAACTCTTGTATATGATCGACCTGAAACGACGGATGCAGGAGATCGAAACATAGTCCACACTTGTATTGTTGTTCGTAAGCTATATCCCAGCGATACTTTTGACTAAAGGCTCGCTTCCTTTCTGGTTTCAGCGTGAGAAGTAATTGTTTTATAATATTTTCTAGTCTAGCAGGACCCGTTTTCTTATACCACTTCAGAAGACGCACTAAAGACTCATGATGAATCCAATGACCCTTCACGCACAAAGATTTACAGGTTATATTTTCGTAGGAGGAAATTAAATGCTCTGTGCAAAACGATCGAAGAACTGTACAAAAAATGTCTTTTATATTCAATAAACTATAATATCCTTCACTATCTCTATCTACATTCATTTATAACTACACAACATTCATTTATAACTAGTCAGATTTTCTCTTTGTGCTCAATCCGCCCCAGCTACTAGGTAGTCCAGAGGAATATTCAGAGGAAGATTCAGAGCTTGCATAACTACCAGCGCTTCCAGCGGGAATAGCCAATGTACTTTCACATTCTTCCTTGAATGTCATGACCTGACCATTTCTGATTTTCATACATCCGTCATAGACCTGTTCTCCCCAATGTCCCCCAGCTACTAGGTAGTCCAGAGGAATATTCAGAGGAAGCTTCAGAGCTTGCATAACTACCAGCGCTTCCAGCGGGAATAGCCAATGTACTTTCACATTCTTCCTTGAATGTCATGACCTGACCATTTCTGACTTTCATACATCCGTCATAGACCTGTTCTCCCCAATGTCCTTTCCCCTTAACACCGCCAAGTTGGTCTTTTTGTGTTCCTCTGAACATGACAGTATTAATCGGCTGGACACGTTTCAGGTATCCATCTTCAATAGATTTAAACGGATTTAATAAGTGAAGATTATTATCTTGTACGAATTGATCCGCACCTGAAAAGCAAGGTCCTTTACTGTTTCTACGTCCAAGAACGGAAAGGTCAAAATGACCAGTTAAATCAATTACATCGTGATCTGGTTCCTCCTCAACAACCCATGCGAACATATCTGCCTGAACGTCTCTTGTTCCGATGTATCCCTGATTAAATTGCTCCGTAAAAGATGTATCATCTGATTGATCAGGAGAAAAGAAATCCGTTCCTTCTCCACCAATATATCCTTGACTAAAGATGTCTTCCACTATACAGCACTGTTTTGGTCTTTTTAACACGGATTTACTATAAAAAGTGTAATGTCCGAGATGAACCTTACGGATTACGTCATCGCTAAGAAGCATATCGTGGTGTCCGTGATATGTAGCTCCTAAAGACGGACCTCCCTGAGCAAGAACTGCTGATGCCATATTGTATGTTGCAAACGGACGCATAAGAAGAATAGGTCGGTTTAAATATGTTGCCTTACCTTCAGCAGCGCAACGAAATTTATTAATAATATTTTCAAGAAACACCATATTTTTATCCACACTAACAAGACCGTCTAAAGTCATTAAATCTGCTCCTTCTAATTCGCTCGCAGCACTTTCGTAGCTAGCAATAGACCCCTCCTCAAAAATCCCACTATAAGAATCCTCTGAACTAGTACTTGTGACTTTTTCAAGCGTTTTCTTCGCTTTTTCTAGTAATTCCCGACTTGTGGCATCTCCTTTTTTTGCAGGCATCTTTTCTATTTTTTTAATAGCTTTCTTAAGCCTGTCTTCTGTTTTCTTCTTTACTTTGTCAAATTCACTACACAATGAGTCTACATCGGGACTAGTGCTAGGGTCATCACCTAGATTAGCATTTGCAGCATTAACAAGTGCTTCTGCACGTGTCACTGTAACAAATCTGTCTTTATTAGCGTTGAAAATCTGTATGGATTCAACTCCTTTTGGAATCACGAAGAACTCGCCGACCATTCGACTTCTTTCAAGAAGCGATACATGCTCGGAAGAAAAGTCAATATCAAACGGAGCTGCTTCTACGACTTGACATCCGCGCCACGACGTAATTTTATTGGTGCTGTCTTTCAGACGCGCAGGTCCATCAGCTCCAGCTTTATCGTAGTGTACGGAGCTGTCTCTTGCAAGATCCATGTAGATACTCATTTTACTGGGGAAAACCCAGATATTGGGAGTCACTCCGTTTAATCTCATATTATGTTTGATTTCTGCATCTAGAATTTCGAGACCGCGTGATTGTTTTTGCACTATAGCCCATCTGCGACGTTCCTGTTCAAAAATTTCAACACGTCTGGGGTTTGCATCTGCAAACCGTTTGTGCCATTCTTTATAGTAGTTATTTCCGGACAAAAGGCAGTGCATGACGCCGAAGTTGCATGTCACATGAACAGCATCCGCAATTTGCTGTAAGTTAAGCATAAAGTGACGTCTTCCACGTTCCGTCTTATAAAAACCATGCTCAATAATAAATGCAAGACCGCGTCGAATCAAATTTTCAGTTCGTGCTTCTGTTTCCGCTGTAACTAATCGTGGTGCTCCCTGATGAGGTTCCACATCCGCTAAAGTTCTATTGAAACGGAAAATGCTCCACTGTACATGTAACTCATCTGTAAATTCCCACGGAAGTAAATAGCGGGTGTAAAATTCATCTTCTTCTCTAATCATGAAATCTAAAATATCTTCTAAATGTTTCGATCGTCCTTTGTAACTTTCCGGAAGATTATAAGTTTCATGCGACAGAGCATCATCGGCTCTTAACCCCATGTGCGTGCCACGAAGTGGACCAAAGAAAGGCTCTAGAGGATTTACAGATTCTCCTACAGAAAAATCATTTTGTGTGTTTGTAACAGCGCCAGCGGCGGAACGACTTGCGCCAGTTAAACTACCTGCGGTATCACTGACAGACATTTTAGGGTGGAAAGGTGGTATATATAGTGTTATTTTTTTAAACATCAGAGTTTTTGTAGCAGTATAAATGTGTATGTGATGTGGACTAGTATGGGATCATTGTGGTCATACCCATCTAGTCATACTGTGCTTATGCTTGGGTTTGAGAACGTTGGAAAAACATATTTGCTGTATAGGCTTGTGTCTAAAAAAAATAAAGTTCTTACACCTACGATTGGATTTAACGCGGAGTCTTTTCATAAGACGACAATATTCGACGTAGCTGGTGGGTTTTCTAATCTTTGGCATACGTATTACGACAACGCCACTGCACTTATTTACGTGGTGGATGGATATGACTTTTCAATGCAAAATGAGAATAAGAAAACTCTTCACAAAATTCTAAAGCACGATTCTTTGCACTCTGTGCCCTTGCTTGTGTGTGTGAACCGTAAGGGTCAGAAAGAACCTATAGACGAGTTATATTTTAGAGCTGCGTTTCGTTTAGATTTTATAAAAAATCGCAAGTGGGATATAATTGGGTTTGATTCTTCCGATGGTATTAATGAGATTCGATCGTGGATCCGTAGTAATGTAGAATGCTGATCAGAAGGTCTTTGATGCCTTTATTTTCGAGCGAGGACACCCTAAACACTCGATGCGGTGCACAGAAGGGTATATCTACGTCACACTCAACCCCTACGACCCACGTTGGGAGAGTGGGTAGTTGTTTTAAAGGAGTATGGTCTGCATCTTTCGTCACAAAAATAATGGCGTCCATATTTCGTACTGGGTTCGTGGCTTCCCACCAGGTTATTTTGTATTTATCGTTGTATATGGCTGTTTGGTACTCATTGAGTATGGTTGGGCAATAAATGAGGCTGAATGTGTTATAGATGAGTCTACGAATAAGAGATGATTTACCAGATTTTTTTTTACCAACGACAGCTATGTTCATTTTAAATAACATTTTCTACCTTTTTATACAATTTACGTTCAGGGCGTTCAGCAGGACGTTTAGTCGTATCTTCGTTTACGCGCGCTGCGAGCGACATGAGACCTAGGAGAAGGTATAGACCAGTGGCAATGCCACTTGCGACGAACCAAACTTGGTTCATCCGGTGTCGGGCGTTACACACAGGATGGCATCCCCAGTAGACGCATTCATAAAGATTTTCAGGTGGAACATACTGTGCGTCGATGATTTTGTTACTTCCCTCTGGATACTCGGCGACGTAGTTCTGATCTTTGGACCAGTCAATAAGTCTATTGTATACGGTCGGTGGTGTGGTTGTGAGCGCTTTGGTTGCACCTTCGATAAGATCTATATTTTCCGTCCATGTATTTACAAGACACTGAGCTTCATTTTCAATTTTAATTGTTGGAAATATGTGATCGTATCGTATTGGTGGACATCCGTCAATATTTGTTTTACTGCAAACTCCAGACATAAATGCACCAGTGTTCATGCCTCTAATGACAAAGAAGACGCCTGATATTACCATGAATGCGATGTATATGAATCCTGTGACTCGAAGTGGGTATTTTGAGTTTCTTGTATCACTGTCGCAGAGAACTGACTGTGCCGATACGATTCCAAGTAGCACAGTGGCGCCTGCAAGTGTGCATTCTACAATACCCATGATGCCTGGATAATTTGTGTATTTATTTCCATCAAAAATGTTTAAATTTTCTAGTACTGGCGTCATGGTAATGTGCGCTGCAAATAGAGCTGTTCCACTTAAAATAGAAAGAGCTCCAATAACACCTAGACATGCGTTTCGCATTTAGTAATTAAAAATTACATATATATAGATAATCAAATTTCTTTAATGAAGATAGCACTTATCGGTCCGCCTTCTTCTGGAAAGACTCGGTTCGTGTATACCCTTTTTAATAATGAGAACTATGCACCGCCAACATGCGGTGTGGATATGTGTATATATCGCCATATGAATAAGCCCATCACACTATTTGATACTGGCAGTGGCGATT
>NYWG01000223.1 GCA_002684915.1 Verrucomicrobiales bacterium | reverse complement strand
GTGCGCCGGCAGTAGGCCCCTCCACTTCAACGTTTTGATGAATCAATTGTCCATTATGAGTAACCTTTACATATTTGGCATTCTCAATTTTATTACCATCAGCATCGAATCGCGGAGCACGAAAGATTACAATAAACTTCTGCCACTGTCCTGGAGGCTTACTGGCATTGATTATTGGCGCATTGCCTCCAACTTTTTCACCTTTAATCACTCGCGGATATATCCCTCCATTTTCCTCAGGAGACATTAAATTTTTACCATAGCTATCGAAAATCTGTAGTTCATATCGACCTTGAAAATAAACTCCGGAATTAGATCCCTCAGGCACCATGTATTCGATCGCTGCCTGAACATCACCGTGTTGAAACTTACTAATTAAATTTCCCGCCTTACCATCAGTTCCATTTACGAGAATTCCTTTGCCAGGCATAAGGCTAAATGTCTTTGAGCTTGTTAGCGCAAGCTTGGCTGATTTAACCAAACCCCACTCACCAAGCGGAGATTCCCATCCTAAAAGCGACCGGCCATCACTTATAGTGATGCTTTTCTTTGGTGGTGGCGACGGCGGCGCAAGTTGTCCTTTCGCTTGGTAGAAACCTCCCATCAAAACCAAAAATATTGTTACCCACTTGACAATACAGAAGGCCGGAGCAGTAAAGCAACTAGGATTCATTTTCGGAGCCATAGTAACTATGGAATCCTCTGCCTTAAAGATGATTTTAACAAAAATAGGCTTGCAATGACGCGCGCCAAAAATAGGCTTTGCTGCATCCCCGTCACGTGACGGGCAAGTAAATACAGACCATATGATAAACAAAAGCATGGGGGGGACGCTTTGAGTCGCCCCAAAGGCGGCAGACGCCCATTCAGAGCCCCAAAAGAAAGAGTCAACGGTAGAATCCGTGCGAGAGAAGTTCGAGTGCTATCAGATGATGGCAAACAATTGGGGGTCTTTCAGACTCCGGATGCCATTAGTATGGCCAAGGAGCAGCAGCTCGATTTAGTAGAGATTTCCCCAAATGCCGAACCTCCTGTATGTAAGATTACCGACTACGGCAAATATTCCTACGAACAAAAGAAGCTTCGGAAGGAACAAAAGAAAACGACTACGACAGTCAAGATCAAGGAAATCCAACTACGACCTAATATCGATCCCCACGACTTTACCTTCAAACTAAATCATGCAATCGATTTTCTTTGCGATGATAATAAAGTGAAAGTCATACTTCGCTTCCGTGGCAAAGAGTTACGCACCAAACACATTGGGCTACAAACGATCGAAGCGTTTTTAGAAAAAGTTAAGCCTTGGGGCCATACCGACACCAAACCAAGGGAAGCTGGGCGCAGTGTGATTGTACTGCTTAATCCAGTAAACAAAAAGCAGCGAGCCCCTCATCCGGACCCTGAAGACCGCATGAAAGATATCGACCACGATGAAATTCGCCACGTAGAAGGGGCAGATATCAACCAGCGACGCGGAAGCTCCAGAAAAGATAATATCAAGACGCCGGGTGCAAGCTAATTAGGAAGAATGCCTTTTTTCTCAAGCATCTGTTCCATCACCTTATCCATCATTAAATCAGCCAAAGGTTGAGTAGCAGAATCAAGCTTTGCATTGAACTCTTTAAGGGAGGCTGCCGTAACGGCACCTCCCTTTCCTTTCTCAGTAAGGAGCTCCTTCGCCTCTGTTAGCGCCGCCTCAATTTCACTACGTTGTTCGTTTGGCAGCTGACTTCCGTACGCCTCCAGCCCCTTAAGTGTTGCCTCAGTAGTTTGCTCGATTCTCAGCTTGGCTTCAATCCAACGCCTCTCTTCGATATCGTCAAATGCATGTTCAACGGACTCCTCAATCATTTGCTGTACATCGGCATCATCAACATCCACAGCAGAGCGCATCTCAACAATCTTTTCGTTTCCAGTTTTAATATCCCGAGCCAACACATGTAAAATTCCATCTGCATCAATCTCAAACTGCACGCCGACTTTAGCCATCCCTTTGGGCTGAGGCTCGAACTCAAGAGTAAATCTACCAAGGCTCCAATTATCTAACGACCTTTCACGTTCACCCTGCAAAACGTGAATAAGCACATCTTTCTGATAATCAGCCACGGTTGTAAATGCCTCGCCTCGCTTAACAGGGATCGTTGTATTGCGAGGAATAATTACATTCATTAAACCGCCAAACGTTTCAATACCTAATGATAAAGGCGTTACATCCAATAGAAGTAAATCGCTGAAATCACCTGACAATATACCTCCTTGAATTGCCGCACCTAGAGCTATTGCCTCGTCAGGATTTTGACTGGTGTTTAGCTCAGGCTTGCCTTGGCCACATCCAAAAAATTCTGCAGCAAATTCCTGAACCAATGGCATCCGCGTCTGACCTCCGACAAGAATCACTTGATCTAAATCATCGTTATTCAAATTAGCATCCGCTAGTGCCTTTAAACAATACTCACGGGTTTTCTTAACCACCGGCTTACTTAAGCGCTCAAGCTGCTCTCGACTCAAAACAAATTCGAAGCTGAATTCTGGCGTCAGAAACGGTAAGGCTATAGTTGTTTCTAATTCACTAGAAAGTTGAACCTTTGCTGCCTCTGCAGATTCCTCAACACGAGCTAATACTGTTGCGTTTTCTGCAGCCAAGGGGCCTCCTGATTTCACAATCTGCTTTGACAAAAACTCGACTAACACTCGATCTATGTCATCTCCACCAAGACAAGTATTGCCACATGTTGCAAGAACTTGAAACACGCCCTTATTTAATTCCAATATCGAAAGATCGAAGGTGCCTCCGCCAAGGTCATAAACTGCAATTTTTGATTTTTCCTTGAGCGAATTAAGCCCATACGCCAATGCTGCTGCCGTTGGCTCATTAATAATTCGCTCAACCTTTAAACCGGCCAACTCACCAGCCCTACGAGTAGCATTGCGTTGAGCATCATTGAAATAGGCAGGAACAGTAATAACCGCTGCTTCAGGCTTATCAAGCATACCCTCACTCGCAATAATCTTGAGTGTCTTTAGAATCTCGGTAGACAACTCCTCAGGTAACCATTCGCAGCCATGTAACGGTATAGTAACAGGCTTTTTGTTATTAGCATTAATGGGGTAAGCCAATAAATCTTTAGCTAAATTTAAATCATCTCCACGACGCCCAATAAAACGTTTGACAGATGTGACTGTTGTTTCTGGGTGGGCGGCCCGAGAACGCTTGGCCTCCCATCCAACAATCGGTTCGCCAGAGGCTGGGACTTGTACGACAGAAGGCGTCAGTCGACGCCCTTGGCCATCAGCTAACACCAACGGAATCCCTGAATCCACTACGGCAACCAACGAATTAGTTGTGCCTAGATCAATACCAATAATCTTTGCCACTGGCCAAAACTTGCCACGATCAATCCGGCACAGCACGCCAATTTATCCCTCTGCACTCCAGTATTGGCATAAACTTACTCAAGCGATAACTTTTGCATATGCGCGGATATCTCCTGTTGATTACGCTGCTATTCTTAACCAGCTGTGCTAGTTATGAAAAGCAGACGCAATCCTTTCGAGGAGCATGGAACAGCGGCAACACAATCGAAGCATCAAAAGTCGCTAATATTAAGGTTTATGACAATATTGATTCCAAAGACAGTGTGGTATGGCTGCTGGAACAAGGCTCGGCTCTCCGAGCCAACGATCAATTGGAGGAAAGCAACTATGCATTTGACCGAGCTGAGAAACGCATAAAATTTTTTGAGAGTCAGGCAAAATTAAGCCTCTCTAAAGAAACTACTGCATTGGTTGCAAATCTGGCCGCGGTCCCTTACCAGGGGACAGGCTATGATAAAGTAATGCTAAACACATATCAGGCACTTAATTATTTACAACTAGGGCAAACAAGATCTGCATTGGTAGAACTAAGGCAAGCCAACGAAGCACAGAAATCTGAGCTAACTCGCAATACACGGAGAATAACTTCTGCTCGTAAATCCGCTAGCCAATTAAACTCCAACATACTGCAAACTGAAAAAAATATAAATACCCAGGCAGTATTAAGCAGACTCCAGCCAAGTTTAAACATGGATTATGGCCCGTTTGTAAACCCGTTTACTGACTTCCTTTATGCACTATGCCTTTGGAGCCTTGCCGATGATCAAAACGAGAATGCGCTAGTTTCGCTGCGGCGCATATCAGCCACACTAGGCAGGCCTTCATTCATCTCAGACGAAATCGAGCTGGTAGACAAACTGCTATCAGATAAGAATCATTCTGATTTAACCTATGTAATTTTTGAAACAGGTGTTGCTCCTATCCGAAAGGAAATACGCTTAGACATCCCACTATATGACCGCGATCTACCTTACGTTGGAGCAGCATTCCCTCGCCTTGAGCCGCGCGGCCGCCTAGTATCTTCATCAGTGGCTATCGGGAAAACAAAAACTGATGCCACTAGGATTTGTGATATGGACGCGGTAATTGGGCAGGATTTTAGGAGTGAGCTACCCGGCGTTATCATTCGCACAATTGCTTCTGCCGTGCTCAAAGCTTCGACAACAAAACAAGTTGGCGATAAGAACAACGATCTGGGGATAATTGCTGGCACGGCATATCAGATCTTTTCTACTAAAGCCGATCTGCGCACTTGGACATCCTTGCCAAAAGCCTTTGCTGTGACACGAGTAGAAACGCCTAACGACCGGAAGTTGGCCCTTCTTGTTGGATCACAAAAAAGTGAAATTATTGTGAACCCAGGCCAAGTTAACGTTGTCTATATAAAAGGATTCGCACATGATGCGCCTCTGAAAATTCATCAATTTAGACTTAAATAATCACAAGATATGAATAAATTACTAAAGTGTCTGACTATTACACTCCTTCCAATAATTACTATAGGGTGTGCCTCAGCCAAATACATTGATCACAATGGCAGTAATAGTATCGTCAATGTAGGGCAAATAAACACGCAAGACTGGCTTCATGCTGCTGATCAGTTGACAGAATCGTTAATGCTATCTGGGGCAATTCAATCCGTAGCTGGAAAACCTAAAGTACTCATGATCGGACGCATCAAAAATAATACCGCTACACATATTGACACTGATAGCCTAATGAAAAAAATTCGAGTCGCTCTAAACAAAAGCGGCCGTGCATTAACAACCACAGCAGTGGGTTTGGATGGGCCAGAAGATGCTTCATCCAAGGCCGTGCGAGAGCTGCGGACTGACGAAGAATTTAATCAGACAACCATTCCGGGCAAAGGTAACCTTATTTCCCCAGACTACAGCCTATCCGGTAAGATTATTCAAAACAACGCCCGTGCTGGACGCATTAAACAGTCTGAATTTGCATTTCAGTTAAGCCTGACTGACCTCAAGACTGGGTTAGCCATCTGGGAAGAAGAAAAACTTATCGTAAAGCAAGGCGCCAGAGCTAGCGTTGGCTGGTGATCAAGAGCAAATAGCTTTCCGAATAATCATTTCACAGTGATACTTCGCTCGCCTTTAAGGCCCTAAATATGGATTGGCATTTTCGATCACGCTCAAATCAATGCAAGGACTGTGAAATCGCATTCGCAGACGAACAGCCTTACCACACAATACTCTTTCGAGGCATAGAGAGCCTCGAGCGGCAAGATATGTGCCCAACGTGCTGGGGCAAAGCCTACAAGGCCAATCCAAAAGACACTCAAGGATACATCTCACATTGGCAGGGCATATATGAAGTCCCGCCACCACCACCGCCCGAGGCAATCCAAAAAGACAACGCTGAAACACTCCTTAAGAAGTTGATCGAACAAAATAATCCCGATCATACTGAAGCCTGTTTTATCCTTGCAGTAATGCTTGAGCGCAAGAAGGTTATAAAGAACAAGGACCAAATACGGCAGGAGGAGGGAAAAAGGATGTTAATTTATGAACACACAAAAAACGGCGACGTGTTCACAATCCTCGACCCAGCACTAAAACTCACAGAGCTGACTAATGTGCAAACCAAAGTTGCTGAACTACTGGAACATGGTCTTAATCCAAAATCAAATTCTGAAGATGATAATGAAGAAATCGCTCCTGAGCCAAATGAAGAAGCTTCTGTAACAGATACTGCCTCACAAACCGTAGATACCTAAATGTATTATTGTGGCTAATTTGCAGGGATTACAGGATAACTTGGGATATAATTTTCGGGACGAATCACTTTTGCTCCTCGCTCTCACACATCCCTCCGCTTCCGGAAAAAACTCCAAACCCAACGAAGACAATCAAAGAATGGAATTTCTTGGTGATGCCATCCTACAACTAGTAATCTCTGATGAATTGTACTCACTCCATCTAAATCATGATGAAGGGAGCCTCACCAAGGCCCGCGCCGGACTGGTTAACGGCAGTTCGCTTGCCAAAAAAGCTTCACTGCTTGGACTTGAAAGCCACCTTATAATTGGTAGAGGCCAAAAAACTGAATTTGAACGAGGGAAAAACTCTGCACTCGAGGATGCCTTTGAAGCTATTACAGCGGCGCTATTTCTAGATGGAGGAATTCAATCAGCACGCTCTTTTGTGCGGCGCATGTTCGCCGAGGAGCTAAAGAATCCAGAAAAAATTGCAGTTATCAAGAACCCAAAGGGGGAACTACAGGAATTGCTGCAGGGACAATCTGGCGAACCTCCAAAATATGATTTGCTAAGCTCAACAGGCCCAGATCATAACCGAAAATTTGAAGTCGCAGTAAAACACCTTGGCAAAGAACTAAGCACAGGATCTGGAAACAGCAAAAAAGAGGCAGAATCAGAAGCCGCACTAGCCGCATTGACAAAAATTCAAGAAAGCTGATCGAAATCAAATCCAATATCTACGGCAGGCGCCGAATGCGTCAAAGCTCCAATGGAAATATAGTCTACCCCCGTTTCAGCAATCTCCCGTACGGTATCAATAGTTATCCCTCCACTAGCCTCCGTCTTTGATCTCCCGCTAATTAGCTCAATCGATTGACACAGCTCATCGCACGACATGTTATCTAGAAGTATGATATCCGCACCCGCCTCTGCAGCAGTCTGTGCCTGTTGAACAGTATCCGCCTCAACTTCTATTTCTAGTTTAGGATAATTTTCCCGCACACTGTGTACCGCTTTTTTAATATCTCCTCCCATCGCAACAAGATGGTTATCCTTAATCATCACCTTATCATAGAGCCCAATACGATGATTTGTCCCGCCGCCACACGCGACTGCATATTTCTCAAGAATACGCCACCCTGGAATAGTCTTTCTAGTATCGAGAATTTTCACACCAGTACCAGCTACCTGCCGAACAAATTTCGCAGTTAAAGTAGCTATACCTGATAATCGTTGTATGAAATTTAGAGCTGTACGCTCGGCTGTAAGCAAAGCTCCAGCTGGCCCATGAATTCGGAGTAACGGCTGAAAAAAATCACCATCCTGCCCATCCAAAACCTCAACCCCAAAGTCGATAGACTCTTCAATCTCACGAAATGAAGCAATCGCAAGATCCACCCCAGCCATCACAAGTGGCTCTTTAGCAACAATCACTCCCGAGGCAAAGGAATCCTTTGCTATGAGTGACATTGTGGTGACATCGCCACTCCCAACGTCCTCAGCTAACGCGGATCTAACAAGCTGTAAATAATCATCTTTAGCCAATACTTCCGGCATCTGGGAATTCTTGGCTAAGCTGGCCATAGTTTGAAGCCAAAACCAAACCAATCTAACGGCTTTCAAAGCAAACAGAATACAGTACAATTGGCCGCCGACCATGGAACAATTTGATAAAAGACGCTTACATGCTGGTTCATTGCTAACCGCTGGGCTATTTTTTATCTCTTTAGCCTCAACAACTTTAGCCCAATCTAAACCAAATAAATGGGAAAGGTCTATAAAAGCATTTGAAGCATTGGACAAAAAGAAAAAGCCTCAACTTGGCAGCTTACTATTCATAGGCAGTTCAAGTATTCGTGGTTGGAAAACCATGACGAAAGATTTCCCTGATCACTCTGTCATTAATCGGGGCTTCGGCGGCTCCGAGATTGCAGACTCGATTCACTTTGCGGATAGAATAATTCATCCTTATAAACCAAAACATGTTTTGCTCTACGCTGGCGATAATGACATGGCGCGCGGAAAATCAGCTGAAATAGTGCTTGCCGATTTTAAGAAATTTATATCAACCATTCACATGAAACTTCCAAAGGCACAGATTTCATTCATTGCTATAAAGCCAAGCTTAAGCCGATGGAAATTGGCCAAAAAGATGGCCAAAGCAAATAACCTAATAAAAGTCCATTGCGAGACAGATAATCGCCTTGGATTCATCGACATTTGGAGACCTATGCTGGGAAACGACGGTAAACCGAAGCCTGAACTTTTCGCTAAAGACGGACTCCACCTCAACAGTAAAGGATACGCATTATGGACAAAGACTGTCACCCCTTACTTGATTAAGGACTAGGTCTCGTTTGGCAAAATAAAAGTATCGTGATAGAATAAAACATCCATGACGGACGATGGTTTACATTCACCAGCCACAGCTTCTTCAACGGTAAACACACCACTTCACGACGAACAAAATACTCGCGATACTCGCGAGTTGCCAATTGATAAAGTCGGAGTAAGAGGCCTTAGATTCCCCATTCAAGTTCGAGACCGTTCTCGTTCTGCTCAAAACACCATTGCCACTATCGGAATGTTTGTCGATTTACCAATGGAGTTCAAAGGCACTCACATGAGTAGATTTGTCGAAGTGCTAAACTCACATGGACAAATGATTCATGTTGAGAACATTCCTGATTTACTCTGCAGCATGCAGCAAAAACTAAACGCCAGCACTTCTCATTTAGAAATCGATTTTCCTTATTTTATAACAAAAAAGGCCCCAATCTCGGAACGTGAGGGCTTAATGGATTACAATGTTCGCTTCGAAGCAAATGCAACCGGAAAGGAGATTGATTTTGTAATGACACTTCGTGTCCCAGTCGCAACGCTTTGCCCCTGTTCAAAAGCCATCAGCAATTATGGAGCTCACAATCAACGAGGAGAAGTAACTGTAGCAATTCGATCCTCGGAAACCGTCTGGATCGAAGAACTGATTGCATTAGTTGAAGAATCAGCTAGTTGCGAGCTATACTCACTTTTGAAAAGGCCTGACGAAAAGGCGGTAACGGAGCGCGCCTATGAGAACCCCGTTTTTGTAGAGGATTTGGTTCGTAATATTGTGCTTCGACTCAAAGCGAATCGACAAATTACTTGGTATCGAGTTGAGGCTGAAAATTTCGAAAGTATTCATAACCACAACGCCTACGCTTGCATCGAAAAATCCTAAAACCCAATCGATTGAATTATGCGCCTAATCATAGCCATTGCTATATACCTCACAATTGGCGGGCCATGCGAAACACATGCACAAACCAACATCCAGCTAGAAGCCTTAAAAAGGTTGAAGGATCTCGATATTGAATCAAATCCATCGCTGAAGAAAGTCGTTCTAAATATTCTTGAATCTACAAAAGGCAAGCCAGCTTTTGTCGAGATTATACGCGATTTTAACCTCAAAGGATATGAAGCTGAATTAATCCGCTTTGCACAAGCTAATCCAAATAAGTCTGAGGGAGTTGAAGCCATGCGATTGGCACTCACGAAAAAAGGCCTCAATCTTATCTCAACTTATATTAAAAACATCGAAAATAAAAATGTAGAAGACACTATCCTTGCACTTGCTAATACATTAGACCCCAAAGCGGAACCTACTCTGCTAACAATTTTAAAGGATGGTGAGAAACCTTTTTCAACACGCAAAATTTCAGTAACTGGCTTGGCAAAAACTAAATCTGGAGCAATGGCACTCATGAAGGCTGCGGAAACCAATCAGTTGGATAATAAACTACATTTCGTTGTCGGAAATGCCCTCCGCAGTGTTAGATGGAAAACCATCAGTGAAAAAGCCGCTAAGCTTTTTCCTCCACCACAAGGCCTAGGGCAAAAGTTACCGACTTTAGCTAAATTGATACAAATGAAAGGAAATATCGCCAATGGTGAAAAAGTATTTTTCCGACCTACGAGTGCCTGCGCAACATGCCACCAAATCAACGGTCAAGGGATTGATTTTGGACCAAAACTCTCAGGGATTGGAACCAAACTCGGCAAAGAAGCTTTGTATCTTTCGGTACTAGAACCTAGCGCTGGGATCTCTTTCGGATACGAGGCTTGGCTGCTAAAATTAACGAATGGATCTGAAGTACTCGGAATAATAACAAGCAGAACCAACAAGGAAATCACAATTACTGCTCCAGGAGGCATTTCAACCACTTATAAAATTCGCGATATAAAAAGCACCACAAAGTTACCTAACAGTATTATGCCCCCAGGACTACAAGCAACCATGAGTCCTCAGGAGCTAGTTGATATGGTAAGTTATCTGCATAGCCTAAAACAGGCTAAGAATTAGCCTACGTCTCTTTACAAATAGAAACCACATGTCCAAGATTTGGACATGAAAATTATTAGGTTGGCTTTGTCAATGTGCACCACTTTATTTGTCATCAATATGGCACACTCAGAACCCATTACTATTAAAACACGCTCACAGATGCTTTCTGCCATTAGTGCCGGTAAATATAAATCTATCGAAAACGAAGTTACTTGGGAGGCATCCAAGACAGCTGTAATTATAGTCGACATGTGGGATGATCACTGGTGCCCCAACGCAGCAAAGCGTGTCGCTGAAATGGCTAAACCAATGAATAAAGTCATTAAATTAGCCCGAGACAAAGGTATGTTTATTATTCATGCACCAAGCTCAACAGTTGATTTTTACAAGGGAACGCCTGCCCGCAATAGAGCCATAAATGCACCAAACTCAAAGCCTCCTAAGCCTCTCTCAAAAGATGTGCGATGGGGAACCAACTGGTGCTGGCCTGATAAATTTCGCGAAACTGAACTTCCGATAGATGACTCAGATATGGGATGTGATTGCGAAGAGGAATTTCCAATTCGAGAAGCCTGGTCGCGCCAAATCGAAACAATCGAGATTGACGAGCAACTTGACGCCATTACAGACAACGGACTAGAAGCTTATAACCTTCTAGTTAAATACAAAATTGAGAATGTTATTCTTATGGGCGTGCACTTGAATATGTGCGTTCTAGGCCGACCGGTTGGCATTCGTCAAATGGTTAACATTGGTAAAAATGTCGTTCTAATGCGAGATATGACAGATACGATGTACAATCCAAAAAAACGGCCTTTTGTAAATCACTTCGAAGGGACTGATTTAGTTGTGAAGCATGTTGAAAAATTTTGGTGCCCATCAATAACTAGTACTAGCATAACAGGCCAAGATCCGTTTGTTTTTAAAAATAATTCGCAATAATAACATAGTAAGCAAGCCATTCAGGGCTTGTAAACCATCTGACGTTCGGTACGTTCCCACCTCGATTTAAATAAAATTCAAAACTGATTTATGCCATCAGGAAACGATCTTAGAAAAGGAATGGCCATTAAGCACAAAGGCGAAGTGGCAATAGTGCTGGAGTGCCAACACCGCACACCAGGAAACCTTCGTGCATTTGTACAGGCTACTCTTCGCAGTATTCGCACAGGAAAGTCATTCGATATCCGATTAAGCTCTACTGAGAAAATTGATGTTGTCCCACTCGATCATCGAAAAATGGAATACAGCTATCGCGATGGAGAGGATTTTGTTTTCACGGATCCAGAAACATACGAGCCAGTAACCGTGACTCCCGAACTTGTCGGTAGCGCTGTCGACTACATGGTAGAAAACTGCATTGTTGAAATTACTTTTATTGAAGATAATCCAGCCGTAATTGAGCTGCCCTCCAGTGTTGTGCTCACCGTTACAGAGTCACCAGAAGGAGTTAAAGGAGACTCAACGACAAATGTAATGAAAACCATTACTCTTGAAACAGGGAAAAAAATTCAGGCGCCTCTCTTTATTAAAACTGGAGAGCGTCTCAAGGTTGATACACGTGAAGGCAAATACATGGAGCGCGTCAATAAATAGAAAAAAATTTAATATCTATGCAAAACACCCTATTATTTAAATAGGGTGTTTTTTAATCATAAATCCTTCTCAAGCTTAGGGCGATATTTGTACTTACTAGCTAGTGCCTGAATGCTGCGAAGAGATTTCATGCCGCCCGTACAAGATGCATGCGACAAACAAGCAGCGGCTGCGCATACAGCTGTCTCAAGGCATTTTTTAAGTTCCCAACTTTCATGTAACCCCAACAGCATTCCAGTGCAAAATGCATCCCCTGCTCCAGCTGCTCCTACAATATCCTTTGCAGGAACACGCAGGGAAGACTGAAGGACATCTTCTCCCTTTCGCGTCCGAACAAATCCTCCCTCAGGAAAATGGATTACTACAAGTTCACCCACTCCGAGTTGAAGCAAAGCCCCTGCCGCATGCCTCAAAGCCACCGTATCTAACTTCCCATCGTCCATACGAATCTTGAACCCTGTAATTTTACCCGCTTCAATTTCATTAAGGATACAATAGTCGGTATACTTCAACGCGGGAGTAATAACCGATTCAAAACGATCACTATCTTCACTAACTGTATCAATACTTGTCTTTAATCCTGCCGATTGTGCCGCTGCCAACAACTTGGCTGCCTTTGTTCCATATTTATTATCTGGGCCATCGAGAGTTTCCATTAAAAGCAAATATCCCAAGTGAAAAAGTTTAGCTTTGGTTTTTGAGAAATCTAAATCAGCTCCCTCCCAAATAGCATTGGAACCCTGATTATGAAAAAAAGTTCGATTCCCTCCCTTGCTTTCTGTCATAACATCCGTATATGAAGTAGGAGCACCAGAGGATACGGTTAAAAACTTAGTATCTATTTTGTGTTTTTTGCAATCAGTCAGAATAAACTCACCAAAAGAATCCTTCCCAACTAATCCAGCAGCATGTAACGGTATGCTTACCCCCAGCTTGGCCAAATTCACTAAGATATTATAAGGAGACCCTCCAGTTCCTGTAATAGTAGGACCCGTTATATTAGCAAGT
>NYWG01000222.1 GCA_002684915.1 Verrucomicrobiales bacterium | reverse complement strand
GAATCTGCAACAGCGTATAGGGTTAGCCCGAGGGGGAGTACTCTGGTTAGTAATTTAAAGAAGAAAGAGAATTTCATTGAAAATCAAAATCTAACAAAGACACGAAGGGTCAAAGAATATGGTAATAAATCTAGAGCTAATCTGGCTAGCTAAGATTGAGAGGCCCTCCTTGGCTAAGCTTTTTGTTGCCAAAATAATCGATATTATGTCCAACAGCATGAGCTAGAGATAGCATAAGCCGATTGTGTGCCGTGCCTTTAAGGTTGAGTGAACGGCCCATACGAAAGTCCATACCGTTCCCGATTAAAACGAATGGGATATTATTGAGGGTGTGGCTATTGCCCTTGCCTAGTTCATTAGTCCAAACGATAGTAGTATTGTCTAGAAGACTGCCGGTTGCGCCTGGCTCTGGAGTTTCTGCTAATCGCTTTGTTAAATAGGCCAGTTCACCAGCAAACCATTTGTTAATGCGTGTTAGTTTGTCAACAGCATCCTCATTTTTGTCTGATTCATGTGAAAGGCCGTGATGGCCATCATTAATGTTGAGCCAGTTCATTCGTGCCTGGCCGACCGACTTGGTATATTGCAATGTCCCAACTCGAGCGAAGTCGTTGACAAAACTGTTCACCATCAGATCAATTTGCATTCGGCTTAAGCGGGGTACGTTGTCGTTTTGATTAGTAATTCCTGTTTCAAATTTTGGAGGGTTGCTAATTAAAGATTTCTCATTTGTTTGAGCGAACTCTTGTTCCATTTGCCGAACAAATTCAGCGTGATCATTAAGAAGGCGTTGATCTTCAGTACTAATTTTATTGGAGACTCTTTTCAAGTCGTCACGAACAATGTCTAAAATGTTAAGTAAACTATCACGATCACGAAGCTGTCCGTAAAGTTTTTTGTACATTTGATATGGATCGTCTGTAGGTGCCACAGGTTGGTTTGGGCCAGCATATGACATGCGTGTCCATGGATCAGCTCTATCTGTTACGCCCACTCCAAACTCAAGCGACCCAAACCTTGTTCGAGTTGCATCGTGGCTTTGGAAAAAGTTTTTTATCTCTTGATCAATTGAAATGCCTTTGGCCCAACCAGCAGGAGTATCGGATCCGCCTTGAATGTTACCTGGGAATAACTCGATTCCAGTTAGCAAACAGCTCATTCCACGCATATGACTATCTCCGTCGCCACGCACCTTATTGTTTAAACCGTTTAGCACTAGCATACGATTACGGTATGGAGCTAGTGGCTTCATGATTTGTTTTAATTCAAAATTTGATCCCGTGCTGTCTGGCCAGAAATTTTTTGGGATAGTGCCGTTAGGGCTGAACATGATTACGAGTCTTTTGCGGCGAGGAGCGGTTTTGGCAATCCCCAAACTTGGCAGACCCATGAGAAAGGGGAGGGATGTTGAAGAGACTCCTAGACTTCGAATGAATTGCCTGCGATCGATTGTATTCATACTTTATTATATTTAATTCTGTTCAAGTCCTTTGAGCGCTGAGGTTACTGCGATTTCGACCAGCAGAAATTTGATGTTGTAATTTGCACTAGCGAAATCGTTACACAATTTAATTAAAGCACCTGAACCGTAAGCTTGAATGGGTTGTTTGGCAACTTGATTGAAAAGCATTTCAACGAATCTTTTGTGAGCACTTGTGCTATTAATTGCATGGGAGGCAAGCGTGGAGTGGTCGTTAATAACAATAGAGTTACCTTCGACGGTAAGGTATTCCGATGATGTGTCGATAGGTCTGCCATTGTCTGTTTGTCTAAAGCGTCCAATACTATCAAAATTTTCTAAGGAAAAACCTAGTGGATTGATTATACTGTGACAGGTCATGCAAGAATCGGCTTTAGTTGTTTGTGAGACCTTCTCTCGCATGGTCATATTTGGATCAAATTCTTCATCCTTGAAGGCGACAGCCTCTGGTGGGGGTTTAAGCCCTCGTCCGAGCAGATTTCTGGTGATGAAAACGCCGCGGTGAATCGGTGATGTGCTGTTATGGTAGGAGTATAATGTAAGAAGATATGGATGTGTTAATACACCAGCTCTTTTGTTTTTATCAAAGCTTGCCTGAGAAAAATCGGATGTCTTTCCATTGTGCTGTGCCTTGTAAATTTTAGCCAAGCGAGAGTTTAAAGGGAGCTGGTTGGAATTAAATAAGGTTCGATAATCTGCTCCAGCATTTTTCCAAATAATTTCATCCAAAAATAGATTGAGCGAAGTTCGTAAATCTGCCTCGAATGATTTATCATATTGAGGGAATTTTTCCAGATCCTTTGCGATTTCTTCGGCATAGTCTAGGCCTAGCCAGTGATGCATCATACTGCGAAGTTTAGCTTTTGTTCTTGGGTCATGAAGCATTCGTATAGCTTGTTGGCGAACTTGATTTTTATTTTTCAATCGCCCGGCGGCGGCAGCTTGGGCTAGTTCTATATCAGGAAGTGAGTCCCAAAGCCCAAGAGCGAGACGTGCAGCAATGGAGTAGTCATCCAATTGGCCTAGGTCAGGGTAAAGAAAGCGAGGTGATTTTAGTACTAGAAGTATTACTTCCTTGATTGAATCTGTTTCTGGTTTTTTTGATACAAATCTTGAATGTACAAAGGTTTGATCTTCTTCCATTGTAAGTGGACGGCGAAAAGCATATTTAGCAAAACGGCTTCCTAATTGTTTTACTTTAATTAAACGGTCTGGTGATTTACTAGTGGTTTTTGTCAAGAAGTCTAAATTTTCAGCGATCCAATTTGCTGTTTCGATGGCGGCATAAGTAGCTGACTCATCCCATTTTTTTGAGACAGAATTGCCTCTTTTATAGCCAAAACTACTATCGTCTGGTGGGAATGGTTGGTTAAAAACGAAAGTTTTATTGGTGCTGTTTGGCGATAAATTGCGAGATGGTAAAACCTGTCTCGCACCATGTGGGGGATGCCACTCCAGTTTAACTGAGGCGCTTTTACTCTTATACTTAAAATAATCGAGTCTTATTGGGTAGGCTCGTCCCCCAATGAGTTGAACGTTGCCAGTGAGTTCTCTACGAATTCCGCTAGAAACCCAGCCTTCGATTAATTTAAGATCCATGTTGTTCACCCAAAGTCGGACGCCGTTTTCACTGCTAATTATGAACTTATAATTGCCGGTTTCCTCGGCAAATACTGAGCCACTCCATCGTATAGAAAACTCTTCTTGCTTAAAATTAACATTGTCCGGATATGGAGTAGCAGATCCATAGTCGAAATTAATTATTTCCTTTGTTTTGTTAATGGTCTGTTTGTTTTTGCTCAAATTACGGTTATTAAAATAACTCGCTTGAAGTCCACCTGGTAGGTTGAAATCTGAACTGCCTGTGAAATTGCCTATTAGGTCGGCAACAGAATGTATGAATTGTCGATTAGTTAGGCGGGCCAGTTTAATGCGTGGTTGTTTATCTAAGTTTTGGAATTGAGGGGAATAGAATTCTTTGAAAATATAGTTAGCTACGAGTTCAGCCTCTTTTTCTATGCATAGGCTAGGATCTTCTTCTGGCATTGTTTTTGTGATTACGCGGACAAGTTTCACTAATGGCCAGTCGCCAGTTAGTGGTTCGTCGTATTCATTAGCTACACCTTGACCTTTGTCGCCATGACATTTAGCGCATTTGTCGGCATATATTTTAGCGCCAGGTGATAATGGCTTTGCTAATATAGTTGTTTGCGAAAACAAAACTACAATTAGTAGGCCAAGCAATTGGCTAAACTTTTTATATGCGAATTGCACGTTAGCTTAACGACGAAATGTTATTTCTTTAAATGTCTGTTCGCAAACTGAATGAATTGTTCCCAGTCATACGGCTCAACAGAGTGACCTCCGGTACGTAAGTGATAGCCAATATCTCCTTCTAGTAGAGGTTGGTTAGGAGGGGGGAGTTTGACTGTGTTAAGTGGCTTTTTACCAAGTAATCGGTAAACAGGTCCTGCATGATTTGCCGATTGGAATTCGCCATGTGGATCAGCCCAAGTATCTGCAGTTCCGCTGGCAACGTATACCGGACGTGGTGCGATTAATGAGAGTAACATATGTTGGTCAATTGGGAGATCATCTTCGCGTTCGTTGAACTTACGAGCGTTAATGCATAGCCAATGTGGGAAACGATTTAGTTTTACCATAGTCTCACCAAACTTACGCCTCCATAAGGCTGCGCCTCCACATCCGGACTGAGCAGAAATCGCAAGTGCAAAGCGTTCATCTTGTGCCGCAGCCCAAAGCGTAGCTTTACCCATTTTTGAGTGTCCCATAATGGCAATGCGATTGGCATCAATGCGGTCATTGGTCTCCAGATAGTCAAGAGCTCTCATTCCTGTCCATGCGTTGGCGCCTAGTACTCCCCACTCGTGTGCCTTGGGGAAGCTTTGCCCGTCTCGAAAGAAAAGTTTATGAATCCCTCCTCCAAATGAGACCTCGTTGTGGCCGATTAAATCTCCGTGATAAACTGAGATGTATCCATATCCATTATCGATTATTTTAGCGATCGGCACACCATTCCGGAGGTGGCCTTTTCGGCTGGTGCTTAACTGGAAACTGCTGCCTCTGGGGCTATCAAAGCTCATCATCATAAATCCTGGAGCCGGCTTCTCAATTTTATTAGGGATGAATACAATTACATGAGTCTGCGCGTTTCCTTTTCGGTTTTTGAAACGAATGGATATATCGAGTTTGGTAGCTTTGTTGTTCAAGAACGATTTATCCTCTTTAATGACATGATACGATTGTTGGATGGGATCTGGAGGCGTTGGGACTGTTCCATATATAAAGTTAGCAAAAAGCGATAGAATTTGTGGCCTGCGTATATTCCGCCATTGTTCAGCATTGGTTACTGGAGTTCCTTCGGCAGTAGTTAATGGATCTGGTAGATCGTAGTGAGGGATTAGGGATTCGTTGTAATTGACGTCATTGTCGAATTCCTTTAGTTCGCGAGCTATCGCACAACCACAAATTAGGCTAATGACGGTACTAAAGATTAAAGTATTTCGAAGCATATCTGGCAGAGGACTTTATGGGCGACTGAACGCTTGGCCAAGCGTAGATTAGGAGGAATAATAAACCTTATATTGTGAAGAAGTTTTGAAAATATGAGATTATTTCAATTATAATTGATCTAAGATGGTTGCGGCTTGGTGAAGGTTTGGTAGATTCTCGGTGGTGAGTTGCTTTCATACATTGTTATTTGCTATGGGACTTCCAATCTTTTTTTTATTAGTTGGATGTGGTTCGGATCAATCGTCTGGTCAGTTATCATCAACCATGGTGATTAATGAAACTAATCAGGCTAAACAAGTTTCAAGGACAAATGGATCTGAGGTTAACCTTGATCTCGCGGATTCTAGTATAGAGACGGCTAAAGTTCATAACTCTGATTTGGAGACTAAACCAGCGGTTTCCTTGGGGTCTGATTCAAGCCCAGATTTTTTATCGCTAGAACAACCTCTTGATTCACTTCCTGAAGAAGAGTCAGTCGATGATATATTGAAACAACTAAATTCGATTAAGCTCGAAGATGGTTCGGGTATTAATCTCGGAGATCCAGACAAAGTTGCGAACTTGTTAAGAGAAGGTAATAATCTTATTAATTCTGGGAATATCGATGGAGCTTTAGAGAAGTATAAAGATGCCTTGAAATATGCAGATGGAGATGGAGATCCTGATGTGCGATTTAACATGGGCATTGCTTACAAGGCTAAAGGTGAATCAGACAAGGCAATAGCAGAGTACAGGAAAGCGCTTGAGTTAGCTCCAGAGTATTCCGAGGCACACAATAATTTAGGAAACCTTCTAAAGGATCAAAAAAATTTTGATGAAGCAATTTATCACTTCGAAGCGTCAATAAAGATTTTTCCAGAAAACCCTAGCACTCACAATAATCTCGGAACCGTCCATGCGATGAAAGGTGAGGTCAGTAAAGCGGCTATTCAATTTGCAAAAGCTGTTCGTATTCAGCCGTCTTATATTGATGCTCGTCAAAATCTAGGGGTTGCTTACATGCAGCAAGGACGATTGGGTGCTGCGGAACGCGAGTTGAGTCATGTAGTCAAAATGGCTACTGGGGGCATGGCCTTCGAACAACAGCGTCTTCGAGAAGCCAAAAAACGACTTACAGTAGTATCGACGCTTCAAGAGAAGCAAGCGACTGAGATTGAAATAGTTTCTGCGGAAAAAGCGAGTAGGATTGCTGAGGGTAAATACAAGAGGGCGATGAGTTTTCTCCAGCGTATTCGTTCAAAGTTGGGAGAATCAGTGAAGCCCTAGTCAATTTGATAAGGCAGAGGTGCGCTCTTGAAGCCATGTAATATCAGGATTATTTGGTGATTCTGCTTTGTAAGCGAAACCTTTTCCATATGAAGCAGGTAGCTTTGTGCGTGAGTCTGTCCACATTTTTATTTCTGCATGCCCGTCAGCGAACGAAAGTCCGCATGCTCCGTTATGATAGCTTGCAGGATAATCGACAAATTGTGTACTTGCTTCTCTTGCATCACATTTTATAGCCATATCACCGTTGTTGATGGTATCAGGGTGTTCGTCAAGTAACATCCAGAATTGGCTTGGTGAAGGTTCAGTAATATCGTTCATTTTTTTGTATACGCGATAAGGCGGCACCCCAATCCACCATCGATATTGTCTTGGACCGAAGTTTTTATCTGCCCCTTCGACAACAGCATTCATGGATATACTTCGAATTCGCGGTGTTATTTTTTTATTTTTTTTTACTACACTAAGATCAGCTGGGCATTTGTAAATGGCGGCAGTTTGAGTATACGGTGCGAGTAGTGCATAACTTGGGTTCAGTAAGATGTTCAAGTCAGTATTTGCAGGGTTGTTGCCGTTAAAGTCCATCCATTGGTTTTGTACCCAACGTGAATGGCTAGGTAGTATATCCTCGTTTTCATTGCAGAAATAAATCACTGCCAATTGTAATTGCTTAAGATTATTCATGCAGGATACCCCTAGGGCTTTTTGTTTAGTCCGGGTAAGGGCTGGAAGTAATAATCCTGAAAGGATCGCGATGATTGCGATTACGACTAAAAGCTCAATTAATGTAAACCCAAAAGAAGGATGCCCGGCTGATCTAATATTTAGCCTTTGTCGCATGAAATTTATTTTATGACTTATATTCCTCAGCCTAG
The DNA here is from genome assembly GCA_002684915.1 of Verrucomicrobiales bacterium. Classification (GTDB taxonomy): domain Bacteria; phylum Verrucomicrobiota; class Verrucomicrobiia; order Limisphaerales; family UBA1096; genus UBA1096. Next base: position 9,498 of record NYWG01000222.1, on the reverse strand, counting down.
TGATTTCTTGGTCTCAGCTTGGATTATATCTATATCTGATTTTAGACCTGATCGGATTAAGCCATCCATTCGATCGATGAATAGAATGCCGTGAAGATGGTCATATTCGTGTTGGATAGCTCTTGAGAGTAAACCTCCACAGCGAAATTTGATTTCTTCACCTTTTTCATTCATTGCTTTTACATCAATTTCTTCAGGTCGATTTATGTCTCCATAAACCTCTGGAAAACTCAGGCAACCTTCGGGGCCTGTTTCGGTGGATTCACCAACGGCAGTCCATTCTGGATTCAATAAGATCAATGGCATATGGTCCTCAGGGTCAACTTTTTTAGTGTTAATCTCCATGCGAGATGGGCGATCTTCTACACCAGTAACATCCACTGTTGCCAATTGTAACGTGCGGCCAATCTGCTGTGCTGCAAGCCCGATGCCGTGGGCGGATCGCATAGTTTCGAGCATGTCTTCTATCAGTTTAGTAATTTCACTTGTGATGGATTCTACTCGCTCGCCTTTTTGGCGAAGCACCGGATTTCCGTATTTTACTATATCGAGAATCATGAGATCAGTCGGATTTGATGCCGAGTGTGTCAAGAATACGTTGGAGATCATCATCATTGAAAAATTTGATATTCACTGAACCTCCTTTGCCTTTCAAATACCGTAGAGTGACTTTTGTTCCGAGTTGTTCCTGAATCTTTGCCTCTAGATTTTCTATGTGGGCATTAATATTGGAGATTGTATTTTTATCTCTCGACTCTTTTGAACTGTTGCCTGTTTGGTTAATAGAATTAATTAGCTCTTCAGTTTGGCGAACACTTAATTCTTTTTTGATTACCTGATTAGCTGCCGCAATTTGGTTTTTGGCGTGTTTGAGTGCTAAGATTGCTTTGGCATGCCCGCTGGTAAGTATTCCATCACGCACGTACGATTGTACTCCTGATGGGAGTTTGATTAGGCGAAGGGAGTTTGCAACGGTTGCTCGATTCTTGCCTACCTTGGTAGCAACTTCTTCCTGAGTTAGATCAAATTGATCTATTAACTGTTCATAACCTTTTGCTTCTTCGATGGGGTCTAGATTTTCTCGTTGTAGATTTTCAATGAGCGCAAGTTCGAGAGCGGTTTGGTCATCCACATCGCGAATGACAACTGGAACCTTGGTTAATCCTGCCAATTGAGAAGCCCTCCAGCGGCGTTCGCCAGCGATGATCTCATACCCTTCTTCCAGTGGGCGAACGACAAGAGGTTGCATAATGCCGTTTTCTCGAATCGATTCAGCTAGTTCATTGAGTGAATCATCATCGAAGCCATGCCTTGGTTGCATTGCTCCTGGGAGAATATTGCCCACGGGAACCTCATTTAAGCTTCCGGCATCTTCTGTGCCGGATTCAGTTTTTGTGTTTTCCTCGATTGGGTTGTTTTGGGATGTCGATCGACGAGATCCCAAAAGAGAACCCAGGCCTCGACCTAGACCGGTTTTTGCCATGGGCAAAGAGTGGGGAAGGGGAGGGCTGTTGTCAATCGGGAGACGGCTTCTCAGATTTTTTTGATGTCTTTTCTGTTTGCCATAGAAAGGATCTTCGCTCGGCAAGTACTTTGCCGTCTTCAAGCAATAATACTCGCCATCCGATTATTTTCCCTATTGTTTTATAATTTTCGTTATCAAGTTTAAGTGAGTCCCATCCGCCACTTCGGTTTAGTTTGATTGATTGAGAAAGAACTATTGGTTTGATTGAAGCGGAGGTTTGTAATTCTACTTGGACTTTCAGAAGGCTTCCGGTTTTGGTTTTATGGTTTCCATTTGACCACTTGACATCGAAGCGAATACCCGAGCATTGATCAGGATTTGACCGGAGTTGAGCTTGGTAAGCATCGCGTTCTAATAAGCTTGGAGAAAGTGTATGAAGTCCTTGTTTGTCTAATAAGTGTGGCAGAACTTTACTGATTCTAGATGCAGCTGAGCAATCATTTGTCATGATTAACATAAGCATCGTAACCGTAAATAGTGAAATACGTTTCACGGGATTATTGTATTTTGAAAACTAAGTTCAGGCAACTGTGATATTATAATCCAGTTGGATGGTCAATGAACGTCCAGGGTATTTTAAATTTCTTTGACAGTCGTTCGCTCAATGCTTTTACGCCAAAAGTCTCTGTGGCATAGTGACCACCGTAAAATACGTTTAATCCCAGATCTTCAGCAAGAGCAAAAGTCCAATGTGGGCCTTCACCTGTGATGAATGTATCCACGCCTTCCTTGGCTGCTTTTTTCATATCTGTTCCTGCGCCTCCGGTAACAATTCCAATCTTCCTGCAACGTGGTTTCCCGCAGGGAAGTACTATTGGATCGACTCCTGTTGCTTTAGTTAAAAGTTTAGTTAACTGTAATCTCGATAGGTTTAATTCACCGCGCAAACCAATTGGGGGATCGCGATCGATAAAAAATGGTTTAGGTGACTTAATGCCCAGTGCCTTGCATAGTATGGCGTTATTTCCAATCTGAGGGTGAGCATCTAAAGGCAGATGAGAACTATAAACCGCTACATTGTTATCTAATAACAATTTCAATAACTTGTAGCGGTTTTCGGTCCAAGGATGTGTTGAGCTCCAAAATAATCCATGGTGTACGATCAATAAGTCAGCCCCAGCTTCGATTGTTTTTTTTACTGTAGCTGGCGTGGCGTCTACCGCTGCTGCAATGTGCGATACGGAGCCTTGATTTTCCATCTGTAATCCGTTTACTGCACCAGGCCAATCCTCAAATGAATCTGGTTTAAGGGTTCGGTTGCAAAATGTAACAATGTTGGCAAGCTTTACTCTGGCCATGCAAAAGAGAGAACCAACACGTTCGGCTCAAGCCAAGCGGGAAATATAATCATTTGGTCCTAGTCTTGACTTTCTTCCGAGACTTGTCGTTACTGGCGAGAGTTTTTTAGTTAGTTTTATGCCTACTTACGAATACGTTTGCGAAAAGTGTGATCACGAGTTTGAGATCTTTCAATCTATCAAGGCAGACTCATTGACGGACTGCCCTAAGGATAAATGTAAAGGCAAAGTCCGTCGCATGATAGGTACCGGTGCAGGTATTATTTTTAAAGGTAGTGGCTTTTACGAAACCGATTATCGTAGTGAAAGCTATAAATCCGGAGCTAAGAAGGAGTCGGATTCAAAAAAATCTTCCTCCAAGAGTGATAGTAAATCCAAGAGTGACAGTAAATCCAAGAGTGATAGTAAATCCAGTTCCAGCAAGAGTTCGGGGAAGTCGTCCTCTTGAAAGTAGATGGATTGTTTTTTTGGTTTTTGTTTGTTGTTGTGGTTTTGGTAACCAAGTTTTCAGCCAGAACCAACAAATAGAGCCAATTCCTCCATTATTTTTTACTGAAAAGGTTTCCTCAAAGACTCCACCTAGGCCTGTTTTGCCACCTAAAGCAGTTGTACCTCTCAAAAAAAAGGAAATTAAAACGACAGTCCCTGACCGGTTGCCGGACAACATAAGCCGTCTGCTTAAAAATCGTGCGGGTTATAAAACGGTCAATAGTCAGTCTGGTCAGTTTATGGTTTACGGCCCCATTTCGCCCAAGCGAAGAGGTGGAATTCTTGATGTTAACAGGGACACTATTCTTATTGGCCCAGATCATGTGGCTATAGCTGCCGATCGATTGAGAGCTGCTATGCTGAAGCGACTAGGAATCCCATTATTTTTTGGCGGTAAGGTTAAAATTTGGTTGAATCCTACTTTGAATCCTATGACCACAGTGCCTGTAGTAACAGTTAGGCATTTGTCAGGTTACTCGTATGAATTGACTTTGCCCTGTGAGATTGAGGCATCAAAATTAGTGAGGGCATTAGTTCAGATCACATTACTTGACTTGGCTAATCGTAAGCCGCAGTTACGCGATACAGAGATGCCGTTTTGGTTGACGGTAGGCTTGACGCAGATTTTATTGTCTAAACCTGACCTTGTGCTGGTACTTAAAAAGCCTGAGTCGAATGGCAGAGAAATGGTAGCAGAAGAGGTCATTCGAACGGTGAGTCGTCATGACATGCTGTTTAAAGTTCGCTCGAGATTGAGTAGTAGGCGTGCTTTTGACTTTTCTGAGGTTGCTATGCCTTCTCCGGCTCATATTAGGGGTGAGAATTGGAAGGACTTTCAGGCGTGTTCTCATCTGTTGGTAGATCGTTTATTAGCCTTGCCAATGGGGGAGCAGAGGTTGCAGGGAATGATTCGTCTTCTGCCAGATAGCCTAAATTGGCAAACAGCATTTCTTAAGGTTTATAGTGATATATTTGCTGATATGCTTGTTGTTGAGAAATGGTGGGCTGTAATAATTGTGCAATTCACAGGTCAAAATCAATATCAGAATTGGACACTATTGGAAGCTGTAGAGAAATTGGAGAATTTGTTGAAGCTTCCTGCAGAGGTCAAATTAACTGATGCTGATTCACCGTTTGATGCTGAGATTACTTTGCAACAAGCGCTGCGTGGTTGGGACTTTGAAGTCCAGAAACCAATATTTCAGCAAAAAATTAATCAATTGATTGTGGCCCGTTTAAAAATGCCGAGGCAATTGATTCCATTTGTTAACGAATATGGTCGAATTATTGAGGCTTATTTAGTCCAGCGTGTACAAATTCAAAATTTTAAGACACGTCGCGGACAGGCTCGACCAAAGGTGGCGCCGATTATCGAAAAAACGGTTCGTTTGTTAGACGGGGCTGATCGTCGGTTGGTTTTGTTTAAGCCGAAAGCTTTACCTCCGAAACCAGCAGGGAATCAATTAAATCGTTCAATTAAAACTAATGCCTCGCGAATCAATTAAGGCTAAAACTGAACGAACGGCGGCTATTATTTATGGGTTGAAGAGAACCTATCCTAACGCTCGCTGTGAACTCGATTATTCTAATCCTCTTGAACTATTAGTAGCGACCATTCTTTCTGCACAGTGCACAGACAAACAGGTTAATATTGTTACTTCTTATTTGTTTAAAAAATATCGTTGTGCTTCAGACTATATTAAAGTTCATCTTGAAGAGTTGCAGGATGATATTAAGCGTATTGGTCTTTTTCGTAATAAGAGCAAAAGTATTCAAAAGTGCTGTCATTCGATTATTGATAAGCATGGTGGCAATGTGCCGGCTGATATGAAATCACTAGTTGCCCTTGCTGGGGTAGGGCGAAAAACTGCCAATGTTGTACTAGGTAATGCATTTAATATAAATGAAGGTGTCGTGGTAGATACGCATGTAGCGAGATTAGCCAATCGGCTTGGCTTAACACGAGATAAAGCGCCGGAAAAAATTGAATTAAATCTACAAAAACTTGTTCCACGCAACGATTGGACAATGTTTAGTCACTGGTTAATTTGGCATGGCCGTCGTCGTTGTTCTGCTCGTAAACCTGACTGTTCTATCTGTGAAATTGCAACGCTTTGTCCGTCTGGAAAAAGTGGCATTTATCTTAAATAGCTATGTCGCATGAAACTTTTAATATCTGGCATTGCTCAGATAAATCACCAACTTGGAATATGGCGGCTGATGAATTGTTACTTCGTCAGTCTAACTTGATAGGTCAAGCTGTATTGCGTTTATATTCTTGGAATCAGTCAGCATCATCGTTTGGTTATTTTCAGCGTTATGCAGAGGTGTCATTGTGGACAGAATTGCGTCCGATTATTCGTCGCCCGACAGCTGGGGGGCTGGTGCGACACGATGAGCATGAATGGACTTATAGCCTTACATTCCCGTCAGATCATCCATGGTGGCAATTGAAGGCTGAAATAAGCTATCAACGCGTTCATAATTGGATTCGTCGCGCATTTGATCGATGTGGAGTGGTGACAAAATTATGTTCGGAAGTGATTACAGAAGGTCCGGGTCAATGTTTTATTGGGGCCGAGAAAAATGATTTAATATTTCGTGGCAAGAAAATTGCTGGAGCTGCGCAACGACGTAACCGTGATGGTCTTTTAATTCAGGGTTCGATACAGGCCAAAGATACTGGCATTGAAAGAAGTTGTTGGGAGTCTGCTATGATGGAGGAAATAGAATGGGAAGAGTGGAAGCCTATTGAGGCATTTTTTAAAGGGATAGCTAGTCTGGCTGAACAAAAATACGAATCAGAGAATCATAATCAAAGGCGATAGAGATCAACTAGGCTCGTTTGACTCTCGGGCCTTTTGGGGTGTCTTCGATGGTCCAGCCTTTTGCGGATAATTCATTTCGGATTTGATCAGATCTAGTAAAGTCTTGGTTTTTTCTTGCGACTTGACGTTCTTCAGCTAAAGCAAGAATTTCAGCTGGAGCCTTCTGTTCGGCAGTCTGAATTCCTAACACTTTATTGATTTGCTCCCAGTTTGCTAATTCGATGGCAGCAGTACTATTGTCAATTGCATCTACAGCAAGTTGGCGATTTGTATTACGTACCCAGTCAAAAACGGCTGCCCAAGCAGCGGAGACATTAAGGTCATCATCCATTGCTTTTATGAAACTAGTTATAAGTTTAGAGCTATTATCTGGAGATGCAATTTTACCATCTGACAATTCTCGCAGTTTTGATGTGCATTCGTCTATACGCCCCAATGCGGTCTTGGCTCCTCCTAGATTATCTAAAGTAAAGTTAAATGTCTCTCGATAGTGGGCTGAGATCATTTGGTAGCGCACTTCCCGACCAGCGAAACCTTTAGCTAATAAGTCACGTAATGTAAAAAAATTGCCGAGTGACTTACTCATTTTTTTACCTTCTACAAGAAGGTGAGATCCGTGCATCCAGTATTTGACAAACTTTTGGCCATCGCATTGCAAGCAGGCTCCTTCACTTTGAGCAATTTCATCCTCGTGATGGGGAAAGACTAGATCTTCTCCGCCGAGGTGCAAATCGAAACTTGGGCCGAGCAGTTCCATGCTCATGGCACTGCATTCAATGTGCCATCCAGGTCTTCCTTCACCCCAGGGGCTGTTCCAAAAAACCTCACCATCTTCTGTTACTCGTGATTTCCATAAAGCGAAGTCGGCGATAGATTCTTTTTCGTACTCATCACTGCTGACACGTTTGCCTGGACGCATTTCATCTAGGTTTAGGTTTAGGAGTTGTCCGTAGGAATTGCCCTTTTTACGATAATTTTCAATGCTGAAATAAACAGAACCATCGTTAGTGCGGTATGCGATGCCGCGTTCCTCTAGTTTTTTAATTAGCTTAATGATCGGTCCAATAAATTCTGTTGCATGTGGTTGATCATCTGGCATCAAACAACCTAATGCCTCAAGGTCGTTAAAGAACGCCTTTTCATATTTACTAGTGTATTCTTTAAGTGACTTATTACTCTCGTTAACCCGTCGAATGATTTTGTCTTCCACGTCTGTGATGTTCATAACGTGGCGAACTGTAAAACCTTTGAAGGTAAGGTAACGCCGAACGATGTCGGCAAATACAAAGGTGCGAAAATTTCCGATGTGCGCAAAATCGTGCACGGTTGGTCCGCAGCAGTAGAGTCCAACTTTTTCCCCTTTGGGATCTACTGGCACGAAATGTTCGACCGAACGTGATAGAGTGTTGAAAACACTTAAACCCATAAAGCGCCAAGAGCCTAAAGGCTTGAGCACTAAAGGAAAAGTTGGAATCGCAACAGATCTTTAAATAACCAAGATAGGGTTAAAGCCACATACTTTCGTATTTTTTTGCTATTCGCTCGATAGCTAACACAAAAGCAGCTGTGCGTAAGTCGACTACTTTTTCTCTTGAGTTGTATATGTTACGAATCTCGTTATAGGCGTTGCGCATTGTGTCGTCTAATCCTGAGCGAACAAGATCAAGTTCATCAGCCCCAGTGACCAACTGATTGCGAATGTTTTGTGGCACAGCGGTATCTAGCATTTTCTCAAGTGCATCTACAATCAATTGGCCTCGGCGTTCCTCGTGTCGGCGTTCTAGATATCCAAAGCGAATTCGTGCAAGGTTCTTAACCCACTCAAAGTAGGATACGGTTACACCCCCTGCGTTCATATAGGCATCTGGTATGATGATTGTCCCCTTTTTTCGGAGGATTTCGTCAGCGGCAAAAGTAATAGGGCCGTTAGCAGCTTCAGCTATTAGAGGGGCTTTAATTTTTGCGGCATTGCTTTTGTTAATTACACCTTCAAGTGCTGCTGGAATTAGTATGTCGCATTCAGCTTCTAGTGATTCAGCTCCGTTTTCATTGAATTCAGCTTCAGGGAAACCTTTCACGCCGCGGTTTTCGCTGACATATTGTTTTACTGCTTCAATATCTAACCCATTAGCTAAACTGATAGATCCATCGCGTTCTATAATAGTGACTATCTTTGCACCGTCTTCTTGACTTAAGAATTTAGCCGCGTGGTAGCCTACATTTCCAAGTCCTTGAATGATTATTTTCTTCCCTTCAAGGGAGCCGTCAAGTTTGGCTCTTTTTACATCTTCGGAGTGACGAAAAAATTCTCGAAGGCCATACTGCACTCCACGTCCGGTCGCTTCAGTGCGACCTTGGATTCCATCCAAATGAACTGGCTTGCCTGTAACACATCCCATGCCACTAGCTTGTTGAGGGAAAAGACTTTGATAGGTATCCGAAATCCAGCCCATTTCACGTTCGCCAGTACCCATATCCGGTGCAGGGACATTTAGACTAGGATGAATCAAATCGCGTTTAGCAAGTTCTTGGGTAAACCTGCGAGTTATCTTCTCAAGTTCGTCCTCGTTGTATTTGCGTGGATCGATTTTAAGTGCCCCTTTGGAGCCTCCGAAGGGAATAAAAACGATAGCGCATTTGTAGGTCATTAGTGCGGCTAATGCCTCAACTTCGTCTTGATTGGCAAAATCAGCATACCGGATACCGCCTTTGACCGGGAGGATATGTTCGCTGTGAACTGCACGCCATCCGGTAAAGACCTCGTAGTGATCGCCAAGTTTAACACCGAATTTGAGTTGATAGCAGGAGTTGCAACACCGAATTTGTTCTGCAAGACCAAGCGGGAGATTCATTGTATCAATGGCTCGGTCGAACATTCGGTCGACACTTTCACGGAATGATATTTCGTTCGAATTATTCATAACAATGTTTTTTACGCCAATTGCAGGAACTAAAAAATCTTATACATAGTTGATTAGTTTGTAAATATTATGCCATTATGAAAAATTTATCCTCAATAAAGATTATTTAGACTGAAAATATTGATTAATACTAAGATTATGGAGATTGTGAATTTTTTCACAATGAAGTTGCCGCACCATCGTTCAGATGGTACTTTTTGTTTGGTTTGATTCAGAAAATCGAATAATTAAGTCTATTTTTCTGTTATTTTACCACTTTCTTTTTTGATGTCTGCTAGATCGCAGCAAAATCCGTGGTTACATCGGTTCGCCATGTTTACAGCATTGGCGACATTGTTTCTTATTGGAATGGGAGGTTTAGTGACCTCGAAGGGTGTTGGGATGGCAGTTCCAGATTGGCCTAATACCTTTGGTTATAATATGTTTTTGGTTCCATT
>NYWG01000221.1 GCA_002684915.1 Verrucomicrobiales bacterium | reverse complement strand
TTCAAGTTTGTTGAACTATCATTTATTACATATAACAACGGATGACAGAGGATTTCATATTACTTGCGCAAATAAAATAAAATATTTTTTTGTATTTTTCGATTGCAATGGGTTTGGATTTTTAGTGCAGGTAGAGACTACAAATGCGAAGCATATTGTGGAAGGATGTGGTAACAGTTCTGATTGGGGGAGGTGTCTACAATACGGCTGTACAGAGGCAGGCTCAGAGTCAAGATTCGCGCTCCAGTCGTCAGGTGAAACAAATTCAGACCGATTAAAACAAAGGTCGGGCGGCAATGAGTTGACCCTCTGCCATTTTGGATCTCTCCTCTGTTTCTTCCAGTTCCTGCTGGGCCTTGCGGAACTTGGCCAAGTTGAGGGCAGCAATCTCCTCAGCTTCCTCAATTTGCTTCTTGTAGGTCTTGATCTTGGCCTGCAATTTAGTAGCAAGCTCTGACATCCTTTCCTGGTTCTTCTTGTCCTCTTCAATCTGGAAGGCAAGCTCCTTGCAGCGGCGCTCAGACTTCTGGTAGCCCTTGGTGTTCTCTCCGGTATGAGCCTGGACATTGCCAAGTTCAACCTCCAACTCACGGATGCGAGTCTCCAGCTTTGCCATAGCGGCGCGTCCTCCTCGGATGGCATTTTCATTAGCTTCAGCAAATTTGTTTTCCAGCTCCATAAGTTGGCTCTCCAGGGCCCTCTTTGCCTTGGTCTGACTGCAGGTATGGTCCTGCTCAGCACGAAGTTCATCAGCCAGTCTAGCAGCATCAACCATGGCTTTCTTGGCCTTCTCTTCGGAACTCTTAGCTTGTTGGAGCATGTCGTCAATTTCAGCATGCATGGTGTGCACGGCACCCTCAATGGCCCTCTTATCACTGGCAGCTCTTGAGTTGATGGAGGTCATGTCGTTGACAGCAGCTCTGGCCTCGCTGAGTTCAGCCTCAGTTTGTCTCTTTCCTCTCTCAGCAGAGTCAAGAAGAGAGCGAGCCTCCTCCATCTCCCCTTGCAGGGCATTGGCACGACGGTCGGCAAGACTGGCTTTTTCCGCCATTTCCTGGCGCTGACGTTGCTCTTCCTCATAAGCAGTCTCAGACTCACGGAGCTGACCCTGGTACCGCTTGATGGCCTTCTGGGCCTCAGCATTGGCCTTGTTAGCATGGTCCAGGGCAATTTCAAGTTCATTGATGTCACCCTCCATTTTCTTCTTGATCCTCAAGGCTTCAGCCTTGGCTCTTTGCTCAGATTCAAGACTAGCTTGCATGGAGTCCATAGCTCGTGCATGGTTCTTGCGAGTGTTTTCAAACTCCTCCTCTTTCTCTGCGATCTTGCGGTCAATCTCTTGCTTCACCTGTCCAAGCTCCAGCTGGGCTCTGAGCACCTTGTTTTCCTCCTGTTCAAGTGCACCCTCAGCTTCCTCAAGAGCAGCTTGCAGCTCCTCCTTCTCTACCTCTAGTCTGCGCCTCTGTTTGTCCAGCTCGTGAATAGAGCGTCCTCCATCTCCAAGTTGGTCAAGTAGATCCTTGATCTCATCAGCAAGGTTCTTGTTCTCTCGCCTGACCACATCAAGCTGCTCAACAGTTTCATCATAAGCAGCCTTGAGACGGAACACCTCGGAATTATAGTTCCGGCTTTCAGACCTACTGGCTTCAAGTTCAGCCATTAGGTCATCAGCTTTGGCCTTCCACTCCCCGAGTACTTTGTCAAAGTTACGACCCCTCTTCTCTGTAATGACTGCAGCGGCATGAGTACGTTCATATTCCATTTGGAGATCCTCAAGTTCAGCATCCAGACGATGTTTTGTCTTTTCAGTGCTGGAAATCTTTGAATTGAGGGAGTCAATAGTCTCCTCTGCTTCCATCACTCGGTTTGCCAACTTGGACTTGTTGCCCTCCAGCTCATCAATGCGAGCCAAGGCTTCAGTTTCATACTTGGATTTCCAAAGTTGTATTTCAGCCTGGGCCTTGGAGAGGGCCTTCAGGACATCATTCTTTTTCTCGGCCTCTTCCTCAATACGCATACGGAGATTCTCGCATTCAGTACTGAGGTTTTTATACTTGGTGAGAAGAGCAGCACGATCCCTTGCCTCACCATCAGCCAGTCTCTTGGTATCTTCCAGCTGGGTGCTCAGCGATATTTTGTTCTTACCCAGAGCGGCAATAGCTGTCTCAGTCTCCTCAATCTGGCGGTTCAGATCCTGGGCCTCCACTTGCAGTTTCTTTTTTGTGGAATCAGCCTCATTCAGAGCTCTGGCTAACTCATCCAGCTTTGTGTTGCTTTCAACAATGAGTCCTTGAGTCATTTTACAATTCTTTTCCATGTTTGCACGCTCACGCATGGCTTCATCAAGTCCAGCCCTAGCCTCCTGTAGATCTCTTTCCATTCCAGCCTTGTCCTTTTCGGACTTTGCCTTCATTTTGTTCAAGGAGTCAATAGACTCGCCCATTTCAGACATGGTATTGTTGTGCTTGGATCGAAGTGCAGCTAGAGTTCCTTCATGTGCAATATTTGCCTCCTCTAACTCAGACTTCAACTTGGCCAGTTCAGCTTCTCTCTTCTTGTTAAGCTCAATCTGTGTGCTGGTGTTGGATCCTGCTTCTTCCAATCTGGATCCAAGATCCTGGATGTCACGTGATAGGGTTGTCCTGTTCTTCTCGGCCTTTGCACGGTTTTGACGCTCTATAGCAAGTTCTTCATCCAGTTCCTCAATTCTTGACTGCAGCTCCTTGACTTGCTTTCCATACTTGCCACCCAAAGTTTGTTCATCCTCAATCTTGGCAGACATTGAAGCAAGCTCTTTTTCCTTGCGTTGGACAGTATTGGCAAGATCAGCCTTGACCCGTTCAAGATCACTAACAGCCTCCTGAGTTAGCTTGAGGTCACCTTCAATCTTCCTTTTAACCTTCTCAACGTCCCCTCTGTTCTTTTTCTCCCTCTCAAAAGCATCTTCACATTCATCCAAAGATTGCTCCAATTTCCCCTTAACTTTGCCCAAGTGGTTGCACCTATCCTCCATTGCTTGGATGTCTTCCTCAGTCTTCTGGCGTCCTTCACCAGTGCTTTTCTTTTCCTTTGTAAGCTTTGTAATAAGCTCTTCCTGGTGAGCAATTTCATCACGTAGTGTATGGATCTGGTTATCCTTAGTTGCTTTGTCTTCTTCACATTTTTCACAATCATTCTCAAGGGTCTTGATTTCTTCCCTGAGACGGTTAGCATCAGCAGTGACTTTAATGCCTGATTGTTGTATCCCATTAATCAAGTCCTCTTCACCCTTGACACGTTTTTCGGTGTCATCAACCTGCTTCTGGACATCATTCTTTGATGTCTCCAGCCTGTTTGTCTTGTCAATAATATCCTGGACAGCAGACCCTCCAGATGATAATGCCAACTGTAGCTCTCCTTTCTGGTCATTAAGCCTGCCATGTTGATCAGTAACAGCTTTGCAGTCAGCAATTGCCTTGTCAATATTAGCCTCAGCCACTGCAATTTTGTCTTCATATTCTTTTTTGTACTTGCCAAACTGTGTGCACTTGAGGTTGGGTTTGATGGACAGCCAGATCTGGAGCCATTTCCAGGTCTTTGAAAGCATATATGCCCTAATTGTTCGTTGGCAGCAGTAGAGGGCCAATTTTTGGTCCTGCAGCTTCTTGAACTGCATCCTTGAGCTCTTTCCTCTAGCGCTAGCCTGGAGCCAGGAAAGTACTGATCCAATCTTATCTTCCCTGACCTCCTCCATGTAACCAAGGATACCAGCCCTGAAGAAGACCTTTGTGTGGCCTAGTCGGAATTTCTCTTTGTCAAGCTTGATGGAGTTCAAAACAGCAGCAGCAGCAGCTTTGTCATTCTTTGCCTTAGCAACAAGTTTGGCAGCTAAAATATTGTAACGGGCCTTGAACTCAGGATACAGCATCTTGTTGGGGAATCCTTTGCGGCAAATGGCGATACCAGCCAGCACACCGTTGCACTGGTACTGGTGCATCACCAGACCAGGCTCTACCCCACCAGGCTGCTTGTGAGTGTTCGGGACCACACAACGGATGAAATGGGGTTCAGTCTTGTACAAGACTGACATCAGGTCGTCCAGCTGGCCCTTGAAGTAAGAAGATACAGTCTTGCCACCTCCCTTCTTTTTGCGGCCACCATCATCCTTTGGAGCTTCAAGGGGCTGACCAGGATGATCAGCGAAGCATTGGATCATAAGAGCATTGCCACCATTTTTTATCATTTCGACAATTGTGTCATTCAAAGGATCTTTATTTTTCTCAAGCCAACCAGTCAAGTTGTAGGAGACCGTGGCAGCATAATGAAGGACGGCAAAGTGAGCGTCAGGGTCAGGGCGCGGGTTGGGCTTGGCAAACTGGGACCACTTACCAAGCATATTGTCCATCAGTTTCTGTTGGAATGTCAGATCAGTGGCCTTGGGAAAGAGAGACTCTTCCTCAAAGATGGCAAGGAGAGCCATAGGCTTCTCAAACATGTCAATGCACTTCTGGAGATCCATTCCAAAGTCAACATTTGCCCAATCAAGACCTTCCCTAACATACTCCTCTTGCTCAAGGGTGAACATGTGCTGATTGAAAAATTGCTGCAACTTCTCGTTGACGTAATTGATACAGATCTGTTCAAATCCATTGTAGTCAAAAATTTCAAAACCAGCAATATCGAGGACACCAATGTAAGTAACTTTCTTCATGGATGGATCGATCAGAGTTTCATTACACTTTTCCACAATAATCCTGAAGGTTCTCTCATACACAGCTCTGGCAATGCCAGCCACGGATGCAGAGGCTTGAGCACATGTAGACCCCTTGTTGACCCACTCAGTGCCGACCTTCAGCTTGGGCTTACAGAAGTAAGTGATCATCCACTCACAGTCAATACCCATCAGATTTGCAACCTTAATGGAGTTGGACTCGTCCTTGACCTCAGCCTGTTCCTCCTTACCCACAGGTACGAAGTCCTTGGTCATGTTACCCATGTGCATCATGCAGGCGGTGTTCTTGAAGACATCATATTTCTCATCCTGAGTGAAGCCGAGAGTATCAAAAGCTTGATCTGCGAACATCATGTCTTCCTTGTCATCAATGGTTTCAACTGTAGTCTTGCCCTGGGAGACATACCAGTAGTCATAGATGTTGTTAGAGAGATGGCACTTCTCCTTCAGGTCAGGGACCTGATCAGACATAAGGTTGTAGAAAGAATGGTAGCAACGTTCCAGGGGCTGCTGGTAGGTAAGCCTGGACTTCTCCAGCAGGTAGACCACCATGTCGGCTCCAGAAAGCTTACCAGCCTGGTTGAAGTGGATACGGATGAATTTTCCAAAGCGAGAGGAGTTGTCATTCCTCACAGTCTTGGCATTCCCCCAGGCTTCCAGCACTGGGTTGGTGTTGACAATCTTGTCCTCAAGAGAGGCCTCGCCTTCCTTCTTCTTACCAGAGGAACAGATGGTGGCAAAGTAGGCGATGACCTTCTTAGTGTTCTCCGTCTTCCCAGCACCAGACTCGCCAGTAATCAGGATGGACTGGTTGACGCCGGTGTTGTTCATGCCTTGGTAGGCCCCCTCAGCAATGGCAAAAATGTGGGGTGGGACCTCATTCCTCCTCTTGTCGACATACAACTCCATGGTGCGGAGGGTGTAGATAGGGAACCTCTTGTAGGGGTTGATAGCGATACAGAAGAGGCCAGAGTAGGTATAGATCAGTTTCTCCACGTATCTCATCTGCAGGTTGAACAACACAGAG
>NYWG01000220.1 GCA_002684915.1 Verrucomicrobiales bacterium | reverse complement strand
TGTGTGTGTGGTGCATGTGTGTACTGTGTGTACACAAAAAATGGTAGAGGCCGTGTATAACACACGTGGGCCGTTTCGTTCTAACCAGAAGAAGCATCTAAACGAAATTGAACTTAGTATTATCGGACATGATCAGGTTCTGGCGCTCCTTGTGTTCTTGGCGACGCTGTGCGTAACGAGAGGGAGTACTGTCTGCTGCTTGTGTCTCATCTGGGTTCACGGTGGCCTCGTGCAGTTTGACGTCCTCCAACTCTTTTTGGGCGAGCTCTTCGGTGTCTCCGAATTCCAAGTACCCGTACCCTGCACCACGAAGATCCCAGGGGAAAGGTGGCAGGAGGGAGGACGCCGTTTTGTTTCCGAGGAAGTATTCCGAGTCATGGGTGACGAGATCTGTACCATGCTTACAGCGCACTCCCTTCATGACTACCCGTCGTCCAATGAGAATAAGGAAGAAGTACAACATGCAACTCAAAAGAGAGAAGGGCAAGAAAAACAATGCCGTACAGGCCATAGTGAACCGAAGGAGAATGCACGCGAGCAGGATAACGATGCGCCCCAGGAACACTGGACCAGACTTCAGGCCACATAAGTGCTTGCAGCGTTTTTTCATCGTCTCAGACCCACAGAGGCCAAAAATCATCGTCATCATCGTCTCAGTTGCTGACTTGTCCATGATCAAGGAAATAAACCGCATCACGTAGTACCGGAAAAAGCGCCGGCCTTTCTTGTTCGGTTCGGAGATACGATGCTCGACATAGAAGAAAGGCAGGAAACCAATGGACACTCCGATCATCAGTATCGCAAGGATATAGTACCCCCCAAGGATGAGTGTAAACTCACTGAGCACAAGACCGAACATCGACCTGAATGTGCCCTTGTCTTCCGAGAAGTTGACATTGAACGAAGGACTCTCAAAGAATGTTCGGCTGTAACTGAATATGGTCTCGTGAGTCTTTCGTACTGTTTGGATTTGGCCGTCGCTCAGTTCTTTCTTTCCGAACATAAGTCCAGTAGCAGAGCTGTGCATTGCGATGTTCATCAAGAGGTAGGCGCACGCGAGTTCGACGATGATCATTATTATTCCAATCCAAGGACCGACTGCAATTGAAGCGCGCCACCTGGACTGGGACCAGGCACCACCATCGAGATCGAACATATCACTGGAAAGGGCCTGCTCGACGGTTGTCCAGGTCTGGGTGAAGCCTTCGAACGAACCACGCTCCATCCAGCGGTACACGTCAGACAAGGAACTTCCATTGAGAGCCAAATCGTTGGAAATCTCAGTGGAATTCAAGTTGTGAGCCTGTGAAGGCCCTTGTACGATGAACCCTCCTGTCCCATGCGAAGTGAACGATCCGGATGTGTCTCCACCTTGGATCTTCAGGGGTCCCTGTGGCATAACGGCGGTGCTGGTGAGTGTGTCGGAAATTGACATCATCGTAGACAAAAGCTTACGCTTGGGCTTTGTCTGTGACTTGTGTGCGAGTTGTCGGATCGCAGCCCGAGGGACCCCACTCACCACAGTGGTGTGGGCATGGTCTGCGTGCTGCTCATCGCTCGCCAAAAGCCGACGGGCGTTGTTTGCTCCAAGGGCGAACTGGTCCGAGTTGGCGTCTGCTAGGTCAGCAGCCGAGAAGGCCTGGTGATCGAACTGAACCGCATTCAACTCGAAAAAGTAATCTTCACCCCTCTTCAGGAACTCGAGAGACATCGTGAATTGGTCGACGCTGTTAAGGGGTGTGTTCGAAGTCGAATGCTGCGCGGGGCTTAGCCAAGTGCACTTATGAAGACTGGCTTCATCGGTTGCCGAGTTGGAATGGTACTCAGTATCGTACACCACCTTGCGCGCTGCAGCGTTCCTGTAGGGGTGGGTATTGCCGCCGTCGGCTGAGAAATCGTACGCACGTTGACCCTTGCAGGTACAGGCACCAGTCGATCCTACCGCTGGCGCTTTAGGGAAGATGTGATGCAGATCGATATCGCTGTAGAAGCCAGTCGCATCCGTAATGGTCTCTGTCCCAGGCTTCTCGGTATTCTTTTCACAATTGCCGTAGATCGACTCACCGAGAGTCGTTGTCGAACCATGATCTACTATCAACATAGCTTCAATAGTTGGATCGAACGCTTGTACTAGTGTAGCCACTGCAAGACTCTTGCCGATGCCGTCCTGGATATTGTCCAGGAATTCGCTTTGGTATACCGTGGAGCCCATGTAGGTCTGGGCCTCTGCAATTGCAAAATCCTCCCATCTCATCCGATCACAGGTGAGGGTAGGCAGAGCGACAGCTGTTTGTTTAACAGCGACTGCACACGAGACACCCGCACCCGATTGAGCGCAGCCTTTGCCACCGCCGTCGAGTGTTGGGTTCCGGGCCCAGTTCCCGAGTGGGGAGTGGGTAGCAGAGACAATGACATTGTCCCACGAGCAAGCGGGTGCTCCAGCCACATCCACACTGATTCCGGGCAAATGACAGAACTGTTTGAATCGACAGAGTCGGACCTGACGGATAGCGGTTGTCATGACCGCCTCAAGAGCTGAGTTAGCTACGAAGCCGAGTGATGCGGACATCATTGCGTCGATTGGGTAAGACACGAACGGTTCGGCCGCGGTTGCCTGGAGTGTATGCTACTTCTCCATTGATCACGAGCAGCTGCCGATGGGAATGAACCGTCGGGTAACCGATGGTCGAATGAGCGGTACAGTTGCATACGGGATTCGAACTCGACGCTGTACGCGATGTCTACTGGGTTCTCGGTGTAGGCCACAGCAATGCTGACATGCAGCCAGTCTGGAAGCAACTGGCATGTCGAGGCTGGGTCTGTAGGGTTCAGTAGGCCAGCCTGGTTTGTGCATTCCCACACCCTAGTCTTGAACGAGTAGTCTGTACTCTGGGAGTTGTCATCGACACAGGTGGCGAACGCGTCGGCCACTGGGGCACTGAAGGCACCGTCGGCGAAGGTCCGAAGCTCGATGCATCCGGTCTGGAACGTAATCCGTGTGCGCGTGACTCCAGACTCAGTGTAAGTTCCGCTTGCAGACAGACTGTCCACATTTGTGACCGATGCACCGTAGCAGTTGTCCGAATTCACTTGGACCTCACTAGTACTTGCAATACCATAATATGAATTCACCGATTGGCCTCCGACGATGTTCTGCACTGTTTTCATATCCATATTCACGCTGTATTCGAGTTTCTTGAGTGTACTGGCGTCATACTCCTCGGCGGATGAAGGACAGGTGTGCTTGGGCCCGATGGTGTTGTCGCAATCGGTGTGCGATGTACACACCCCTTGTGCGGGTGTCTTGTAGGATACCGCGTCTACGTAATTTGCATTCTTCTCGCCGCTGGTGGACATCCCAGAAAGGGCAAACATGGTGTTGGACACCGAGAGTGTGTATGACCGTTCTGTACAGATAGGACTGTAATGCGCGTAGCTGCTGTCACCCTTGCGCATTGCGGTGACGTGAGTACTACTCAGGGTGAATTCGTATACAGTGTTGCCGTCGACCGCGTTAATCGACACGATATCCCGACCGAGTCTGTCCGAACAAGCCTGAAGGCGTTCGAGGCTGACAGATAGTCCAGCACGGAAACCAGTGGTGCCGAGATCGTCGTTTCCATGGTTGTCGAAGCCGTCAAGTTTTGACACGACCCACTCCCCGCCTGCGCCGAGGTCTCTGGGCTGGGTAAATAGGGTGTTGGTTCCGGTAATGCCATCGTTAGCCTCGTCGAAGCCGAACAGCTTACCGTTAGCGGCAAGTGTGGCCATCTCTGTGGCGTCAGGCTGAGCACTCGAATCTCCGAACAGAGCTGCAAACATATCACTGTTGCTCTGCCCCTGGGGCAAGTTTGCGGGGTGCAAAAAGTCACACGACCCGAATGCGGTTGTACCAGATGTCAGAGGATTGTCGGCCGACCCGTCGTACTGCTCCCAGAAGGCACGTAGTGTCATTGGACTCTGGGGGTCTTGTTCGATCTCGGGCTCACACCCGCCAAGTTGTACGTTTACAAGTGTCTTTTCTTGTGGACTGTGGTAGTATCGGTTATCCACATGGAGGGTCAACTTTCCGTTCTGAGAATCCCAGACCGGTTCGCTGAAATGGGCCTCCATCACCCTCGAATCGGAATCCAGTAGCGCATTATTTTGGGCGAAAAGCTCGTCGTCTTGTACTCTCAAGTCAACCGAGTTGATGGAACCGAGTGTACTGCAGGTGTCTGTGTTTGCACCTGAGGCGAGCTCGTCAGGTAGAGGTGCGTTGGTCAGTACCAACTTGGGACGCCTGGACAGATTGACAATACCGGCATCGTCCTTCGACGTGAAAGTGACGAAAGGAAGCGCGCTCCAAGGGTTTGGTGCTGTGTCACTTGCGGTCGAAGTTGTTGGACACACAAACGCATTGCGCCCACCGTTCTGAACGGTTGTTATCTTCCAAAGCAGCCGACGAGGCACATCGGCATTGCAGTAGGTGTACTTGTCACTGGCACTCATCGCATCGTACTCGGTTCCTGCACAATGGACGGCAACCTGTCGTGTCTCGAGTTGCCGCTGGAGTGAGGACATCTCGGAGCACTCTACTGAGGCACCCACGGCGGCGTTACTCATTGAGATGAGCTCGGCCGTTGTTGGACAACTCAGCTGGTAGTAATTCTCAATGCGGCTCCACGCGTCGGTCGAGTCGGTGACCGAAGTGTAAAAACGGAATGTATCAGCCGCCCACTCGTTCCACACTGTGCCGGCATCTGTGTCCCTTAGGGTTGCACAGATATGCATTTTGAATTCACGTGGACTGCAGGAGAATGTCGTACCAGCGGTGTTGCAATCGCTATGCTCGGTCTCAGTGATACCGACATACGAGCCGTCCAAGCCTGCATTCCATGCTACTGGCTTTTCCTTGCTTCCCTCTGATCCCGCCAGTGTAGATGGATCAAATCCGGCAAAGTCGACTCGGAAGGGTGCCTTGCTCTGGGGATCCTCTGCAGTGACTGTAAGGGTCTGTGTATAGGTCATGCTTTTCTCGGTAGTGCTCAGTGGGTTACGAGCGACATCTGTTCCACAGGTGATCTCGCTCGAATCCAATGCACTCCCCGCAGCAGAAGTGTACGTAACCTTCTCTATGTTGAATGCGACAGGGTTGTTGCCTCCCTCGAAACAGCCGCTGGCTGGGCCCGATGCGAGGAAACTGATCTTGAAGAACTGGAAAGGAACAGACCGACCGAGTTCGCCTTCTGTACCTTCGCAATTGTAATAGTAGCAAGGTCCATTTGCATCATCGCACAACTTACAGTCGTTCGTTCCTGGCGTGGCCGCAGGGAAGTCCACTCGGATCATGTAGCCAGTGGTTCCATCGCCAGCTACGACCTCGGTTGAAGTCAGGGTGTAGGACTCAATGTCCTGGTCGGGGTTACCGTGCACCTTGGAAACGCGCACAGAGAACTCATTTGTGCCAAGGCCACCAAGGTCCACTTTGACCCATGCGGTCAATGGCTTCATATCCACGGCGCGTTTAGCAGCGGTGTCGGATTCAGCACTCATCCTTGAACGCACCAGGTACACTTCAAAGGGAGTGTCAATATCGTCTGAGTTCCATGTTAGCTTAAGCATGGACCCGGATTGGAAGGATGCGTCAAGATCGGTGAGTGGTACAAGCTGATTGTTACTTACTCCGCCCAGTTGGACCATACCGTAGAAGTCGTCATCTTCCACCTTGACTGCGATAGACGATCTCGACTCTGCCACGACCGATGGTGCGTATCCCACTTGGTGGGTCAGATCCACTTGGAAGAAGCGGTCGTTCTCACAACGGTTGTTGTCGAAGCTGTAGTCACTCAGACTGTACTCATTGTCATCAGATCCGAAGAGGACCATCTCCTTTCTGCTCATCTGTTCGCCCACGTTCCAACTGAGATGCGAAGCGGGGTATTGTGAACCCTGGAAGTCAGCGAAATCGATAAGTCGGGTAGTTGCGTCCGGAGCGGTGCTGTCGGCACTCTGGAATCGAAGGAGTTCGATCTCCTCAGCTCCAGCGCTGGCTGGGTTGATCGCGGCGAACCGGCCAATGCAAGTGTTGGGCTCGGAGCCGGTTGAGTCCCGGGAATATGTGGTACACAGCATCTGCATGGCTTGG
>NYWG01000219.1 GCA_002684915.1 Verrucomicrobiales bacterium | reverse complement strand
ATGGGTGCATATGAATCCGCTGCCAAAATTAACCCCGAATTTTCTGCTAATCTTAAGAATTACGTCTGGTGCCAAAAAGATTACATCAAATCCATCGAAAAACTTAAAACTGCAATTAGTAAAAGTCCAAATGATCCCTTGCTTAGGCGATCTATCTTTTGGGCATATATTAAAAATGGAGATTTTGGCTTGGCCAAAGATCAAATGATATACGCATTAGATCATTTTCACGATAATATGACTGTTGGGTTTGCGGAAATGTATGCAGGGATCGGTAAAAATGATGATGCGATAAGATGGATAAAAAAAGCGATTGATTTGAAGGAAACATCGGTCGTGTTTTCCTCTTTAGGTTTTAATTTTCCAGATGAATTTAAAGAAGATCCTCGATTTGTTGAGTTGATGAAATCGATCAATCATCCATTGTATGTGGATTGATTCTCAAAATTACTTTTATGCACTGTTTTAAATCGAAGTGGATTTTGTCCTTGGTGTTTTGCCAAGTACTTATTTTGTCAGTTGAAGCGGCGGATTGGCCTCAGTGGTTAGGGGCTAAGCGTGATGGGGTATGGCGTGAGTCTGGTATCCTGAAAAAATTTCCAGAAGGTGGTCCTAAGGCCAATTGGCGTGTGTCGGTCGGGGGCGGTTATGCCGGGCCGGCGGTATCCGAGGGGCGTGTTTTTATTACGGATAGACAATTGCCCAATGGGACGGGGAACCCTGCAAACCAGTTTGACCGGGGTGTCATACCTGGATTTGAGCGAGTCATATGTTTTGATGAAAAAACAGGCCGTAAGCTTTGGGTGCATGAGTATTCTTGTGCGTACACAGTGAGTTACCCTGCAGGTCCTCGAGCTACACCAACGGTGGATGGTTCTCGGGTCTACACATTAGGAGCTGAGGGCAATTTGTTTTGTTTAGACGTTGATTCCGGTAAAGTTTTTTGGGAGAAAGATTTCAAGAAGGAGTACGGAGTAAAGTCGCCGACTTGGGGGTTCACTGGTCATCCACTTGTTCGTGGCGGGCATTTAATTTGTTTGGCACGCGGGGATGAGTCGACCGCGGTATGTTATGATAAATTAACTGGGAAGGAGGTGTGGCGCAGCTTGTCAGCAAGAGAGCCAGGGTATTGTCCTCCAACACTTATTAAGGCAGGTGGAGTGGAGCAGTTGATTATTTGGCATCCTGAATCGATTAACTCGCTTAACCCGGATTCGGGAGAGTTATACTGGACACAGCCATTTCGGCTCCGTTTTGGTTTGTCAGTTCCTACGCCTAGACAGGTTGGCAATCAGTTATTTGTGACAGCATTTTATAATGGACCAATGATGATGAATTTGGATCCTCAAAAGCCTATAGCTACTTTAGCTTGGAAGGGAAACCGCAATAGCGAAAAGAATACAGATAAACTTCATAGTATAATGCCAACACCGTTTATTGAGAATGGGCATATATATGGTGTGTGTAGTTATGGTCAGTTACGTTGTATCCGTGTCGATAATGGTGAACGTGTTTGGGAAGACTTAAAGGCTACACGTGACGGAAAGGAAACGCGCTGGGGGAATGCATTTCTTGTTAAGCATAAGCCATCCGATCATTTTTTTCTCTTTAATGAACTGGGGGACTTAATAATTGCGGATTTATCGCCTAATGGGTACAAGCACATCGATAAGGCTAATTTAATTGAGCCAACAGGTAAGGCGATGAACCGTAAAGTAGTTTGGAGTCATCCGGCATTTGCAAATCGCAACGTGCTGGTTAGGAATGACAAGGAGTTGGCTTCATTTTCGTTAGCAGAGTAAAATCTTTTGCTAAATTTTGAATTACTTAACTAAGCGCTTGGCGGAAAGAGTTTAGTTTGGTGTTGAAGGTGGTTTCGTCAAGAACTGGCTGAGATGTTTTACTAACTGGCTCCTCAGTAAGTTCGATCCAAGATTTGCAGCCTCCGTATTCCTTTCGCATTGGTAGATTAATTGGATGTGTGAGCTGATGTACGCGGACGGCAAGTGCGAAAATGCCTTCTTCGCGACCCCATGAAAAGCGATCACGAATTACACTATCCTTCCATACGTGCTGTCCTTTTAGCTTTAAAGCTGCCTCTTCATGTTCCAGTTTTCTCCAGTCGGATACGGTTGCAAAATATTTTAGCTGAAGGGTGTCATCCGGAGGGGAGTTCGCTGCAAGCGAGTTGAAACGTTCCGCTGCGTTTGCGATCACTGATTCGCTCTGTTGGTGAAAAAGTGTAGAAAAGAGCCAGAACTCGGATTGATCCATCTGAAATCCACCTCGTCCCTCGTGAATGCCTCCTTTTCTAAGGATGATAATTTGCTCACCCCGTCCAAGTGCATCTATTACTACAGCCCATTCCTTAAATGCAATTTTCACAATGTATCAGATTCGGCCTTCGTCAGCGTCAATATATTGGAACATGCATTGGATGTCGTGGCGATCTTGTAGTCCGGATTCAGCTTTACGTTGGTTTAGTCGTTCTAGTAGTGCGCCATGGGTGCCGTAGCTCAATAGATTGTTTTGCAAGTTTTCTTTGTCAGTGTCCGATTTGTTTACATTTGCTTTAATCCAATCGCTGATTTGACCGTCTGTAATTGAGTCAGTGACAACTTCGATGAGAGCATCTGGGTCGACACCGCTGGCTTCGAACCATGCAAGATCAAAACCTTTGTTGAGATAATTTGGCTGGTAGTCCTCATGGAGTTGGCCGGCTTTGTGTAGGCGGATTTTGTCGATTAAGCGTGGCAGATGTACCCATCCATCCATCTTTTCATAAGGGCTTCTGGGATAAATTGTATTACTCATTTTTCGTGCGGAAACTAACGCTTAAGCAAGTGTAGTCAAGCTAAGCGCGTTATGATTGAGTTTTATTATGATAACTTTTTGCCTTTCGCTTGCTTAACTAGGGGACTATTTTCTGTTTGCCGATAAAGTTGAATTTTTATGAAAGCCATCCAAAACACATTTTGTTTACTGGTATCGCTTTGCTTTGTTTCCTGTGGCTTTGCTGCAGAATCTACTAAGTCTACCACTAAACCAGCTAAGAAAAATAAATCTGACGTGAATGCTACAAAATCTTTTGAACCTACCCAGAAGCCCAAGAAGCCAGGTATAATAACACTAGGAGCTGGGTGCTTCTGGTGTGTTGAGGCGGTTTATCAAAGAATAGATGGAATTACCAAGGTGACTTCCGGATATATGGGGGGGCAAATTCCTAATCCTACTTATGAGCAGATTTGTACTGGGCGAACTGGGCATGCTGAAGTGATCGAAGTGGAATTTGATTCGGTTAAGATATCTCTTGAAAAGGTATTGGAAGTGTTTTGGAAGGCTCATGATCCCACTACTCTTAACCGACAAGGAGCTGACATTGGCACTCAGTATCGCTCTGCTATTTTTTATCATAATGAGGATGATAAGTTGGTTGCAGATAAGTCTAAAAAGTTGGCCGACAAGTCTGGAGAATTTAGAAGGCCGATTGTGACGGAGGTCACTAAGGCATCAACTTTTTACAAGGCCGAAGAATATCATCAGAACTATTTTAATTTAAATTCAAACGCTCCGTATTGCCGAGCGGTTATTTGGCCTAAGCTTCTGAAGCTTGGACTTAAGTTTAAAGAGTAACTTGTGATATTATGAAAAATTTAGCATCTCTTCTTTATTGTAGCCTATTCTTCGCTGCTTCAGGTGTAGGTAAGGATATGGCGCCATATGAATTCAAGAAATTTTATGATATTTCTCATTTGGTAAAAGTTGAAATTCAATTAAAGGAATCGGATTGGGATCGATTGCGAGTCCAACATCGTTTACTGGTTAAGACGCTTCGTACGGACATCCCTCCAACTGATCAAGCCAAGCAGTTTGATTATTTTCCCGCCCAATTAAAGATAGACGGTGTCGAGCTTGGTAAGGTGGCAATACGCAAGAAGGGATTTGTGGGGTCATTAGATGTTAACCGGCCATCCCTAAAAATTCAGATAGATCGTTTTGACAAAAAGAAAATGTTTGCAGGTGTAGATACCCTTACTCTTAACAATAATCGCCAAGATCCTACTAGAATACATCAGTTGCTTGGTTATCAGCTTTTTCGAAAGGCCGGGATTCCTGCATCATATTGCAATCTAGCTCATGTCACAGTTAATGGTAAATCTCTTGGTATTTATTCAAATGTGGAATCACTTGATAAGCATTTATTTAGGAGGGCATTTAAGAATGCAAAAGGTACGCTTTATGAAGGTACAATTGCTGATTTTGTGTCGCCCTCGCTAGTGAGATTTGAACGTAAATTCGGATCCAAAAAGGCTGATAAAATTCTTAAGAAAATCAGTCTTGCTCTTAAATTAGATAACAAAAAAACCCTCAAGGAATTGGGTCGATATTTAGATTTGGAAAGTTTTTATAGTTTCTGGGCTATGGAAGTGCTTTTGGGTCACTGGGATGGTTATGTCAGCAATAAGAATAATTACTTTATTTATTTTGATTCTAAATCCGATCGTTTGTCTTTTTTGCCATGGGGGTTAGATCAACTTGCTACAGATCGCAACATGTTCTGGCGTCGTGATTTTGATCCGCCTAAATCCATAAAGGCTGATGCTGCAATACCTAGGCGCCTCTACGATCATCCTGAATCACAAAAGTATTATTTCGAAGTCCTACGCTTGCTGCTTGATGAAATATGGGTTGAAGACAAGTTGATTTCACAAATTGATGACTTATATAAAATGATTGAGCCTTATTTAGTTGACCTTAATAGTCGGACAAAAGATAGCGTTGAGAAGCTTAATAAATTTATCAAAAATCGACGTACGGAGATTATGGAAGAAATTTCTAATGGTGCTGTGCCTGATTGGACACTAGATCCAAGGCCTATGATGGGGGAAATCGTAAAAGTGGCTGATATTACCGGCAGATTTTCTTTGGAATTATCGGAAAATGAAAAGGATCAATTTGGTTTTGTTTCTGTAAAAGGGCAGGGCAATCTACCTTTAAAAATGGGCAAGAAAAAAATAGATTTTAACAATCTCTTGTTTGCCATACGTCAAAATGGGCGGAGGTCCGTAACTTTAAGAATAAGTAGTGCTGATGCCCTAAAAGGTAATCCAAATGCGATAGAAATTACTTTTCCGCGATCAAGATTGGATGATAATAAGTCTGATTTATCTTATCGTATTGATATTTTTGCGAGTCCCGCACAAGGAGGAATTTTTATTACTGATACAAGAGATCAATTTGCCCGATTGGCAGGCAAGATTGTCTTAACTAGTTTTGGGCTTGAACAAGGAGACAAAATTGAAGGGCGTATAGATAGCGAAGCATTTCGTTTCCTTCCGCCTAAAAATGAACAGTAATTGGAGGTTCCTTATTTTAATTATTCAATATCAAGGAAGCATTATCTTATAGAATCTAAATCCTTTATTTGCTGCATCTTTATCAATAACTGAAACTTCACTATCATTAGCCTTTGCTTCAATTACTTCGAGAAGCTTCCATTTTGTTTGCATGAGATTATCGGTAAATTGTACTTCAGCACTTTGAGCCTTAGGTAAATTGAAGACCAGTTCAACTTGGTTTTGTTTTAATCTTATTTTTTTAATAGTAACAAGAGTGCGCTTATCTGCTAGGCCGGGTGAGCCGTCGATATCTATGCTGGGGCGCCAAGCTGCTTTTCCTTGTTGCTCGTTTTGTATTATGACGGGCTTTGCCACTAAAGAATATCCTTGGCCATCAGTAGCAGGGAACCAGTCATCAAGATAATTCAGAGATAAAATTATTTCGCCCCTCTGATCAGTAATCTGAAGATTTCCTCCTCCATTATTTAGCTTGCCATTAAATTCTCCAATTAATGGCAAGTTACTATCATAGCGCCTTGCAAATGCTACTGCATTACCTGCAATTAAAAATCGATCTTCTGGCTCAAGAGTTTTGTTAGTACCCTCTAGGAACGAAAAGCGAACTTCACCACTGATTGTCAATCCTGAAAGGTTTAGTGTTTTTTCGCTGTTATTAAGTATCTCTAAAAACTCGAAGTCAGATGATTTCAAAGTTGGATCAATAATCATCTCGGCTTGTGTTGGGTCTAAAGGGTGATAATGAATCTCTGAAAGAACTAGATCTCCCTTTTTGGGGGTTGGTGCTATTGAGTAAAAGTTTTTAATGGGGCCAGACCACTTACTAGATAGTGGTGGATTATTGGATCCTGTTAGACTTCGGTGTGTGCTTTTTTGAACTCGAGCAGTTAAAAAGATACTTTCTCTCACTAAAATTGGGGAATTTTTGTATAAAATCGCTTTTGTAGATAAACCCCCTCCTAGTTTACGAGGATCGGTACCGTCTAAAGTGTAATAAATATTACCTCCTTCAGGTGATTTTAAGCTGATACTTGTGTTTAAATTAACAAATCCTGCTGGCACATTTGCTTCCGGAGGGTCTATGAATTGTTGCTCCATAAATGTAATACGCCGTGATAGCCATGTTTTCATGTGTTGAATTTCACCATCATAAGTTCCTCCGTAAGTACTACGCGGGCGCTGATTCCACTTCGATAGATTTCTCTTTTGGGCCTCACGTAATTCGTCAGCCATACCGTCTATAATAGAGTTGATGTTAGTATTACTAAACTGTGACTGTCGTAATGACTGAAATCGATCAATGTATTTCTGAAAAAAATCGATGTCTTTAAACATTCGATTCCACCATGGATAATTAAAAAAATCTGTCCCTCGATCGCCAGTTTGGCTTCGCCATGTTCTTGGATTATTGTCTCTCCCGTCCGTTGAACCAAGTGCTCGATCAAAGTCCCATATCGGTCCAAAAACCAATTTGCCACCACGTGGAATATGCATATAACCACTCAAGCGAAGAGCATCAACATTGAAAGCAAGAACATTAAGTAAGTGGTGATCAATTGCTGCATCAACATCAATGTATTTAGCGTAGCCTCGGTTAGGGTCGCGAAAATAGGATGCATTTAATGACGTTCCCATGTCATTCAGGAATTTACGAAGAGCTTTTTCGTGTGAATCGAATTCATTGGATTCCATTTGTTCTTCTTTTGGATAGACATATTTAATGCCCTGGCCAGCAGCGCTAAATCCTGAATCGCCAGGATCGGCTCGATCTATCTTTAAAATATAACCTCCGGATACTTCTGGGGATGATTTGTGTTCTGAGAATATTTTTTCGACGTCAACACGATCTGAATCTCGATCGATTTTTTCCATTAAGGCATATACCCCGTAATAATCAGCGGTTGATAAAGCTCCTCCACCAGTGTTCATGTAGAGTTCCACAAAACGAGTGCGAGGTGCGTAGCGTCCAATCTGTCTACTTAATTCATAGATAAAAGGATTATGCATAAGGGTGAGATCGAAGTTGTAAGGACCCCATAAAACCCAGTCCGATTCATTGGGCATTCCAATTAAAGAAAGATTTTTGTCTTGCCCGAATTCATCCTGCATTTCCATAGATAGAGAAGCTTTAGACCTTCCACCAGTACTTGAACCTCGCGTCTTTATTCCAACTTGGCTAACTACAGTTAAAGAGTCTTGGAATCGGCCTCGCCCATTACTAGGTTCTATAATTGCCATTGATGCAGTTTGATAGTCTCCTGATGGAGGTTTGCCGCTGCCATAGTTCTCTAGGATGATTAGGGGAAGGTTGGAAGATCTATTAGCTAGGTTACTTTGTAATTCAAAATAAGTTTCACTGCTTATTGGGCCCATTCCTCCTTCGGGGTGTATCAGCCTTGCCTTTATTGAAGTCGTGTCCCTGAGCGTGAGTGTATTTACGTAAACTTGGGATGTTTCATTTGGGATGGAGCCATCGGTGGTGTAGTGAATCTTTGAATCTGGATTTGCTGTTTCCTGTTTTGTTAAGTCAATTTGTAAGGAAGTTCGAAATGTCTGGCTTGGTTTTGTAAATAAGACACCGTCTTCTACACTAGGAACTGTTTCGTTATTTCGTTTACCTGGAGAAGGTTGAAACATGAAACCATATTTATCCTTAGCT
>NYWG01000218.1 GCA_002684915.1 Verrucomicrobiales bacterium | reverse complement strand
TGGCTATACGACAACAACCTTCTTCTTTTCACCCTGTCGTTAACCCCGTATTGCGTGCCAGTAACATCAATAGTTTTGACAAAATGTCTTCCATCCCCATCTTTTCTTTCCTGAAGTCTTCCAGAGCATTTAAGTTTCCTCTTCACAACACCGTCGATGAGTACTGTATCGTGTAATTGCATACATTCATCATAGTCGCGCATGCCATCGCAGCAGTTTGATTCGTCATCGTACAGTTTGATTTCTATCTTGGCACCAATCAAATAATCGTTCTGTTCACAGAATGGCAACTGGCTTTGTAAATATCCGTGATAGTGATGATGTCGATACATTTACATACAAACACAAAGCCCATGCAAATCAATAGCAGAAATGATAAAATATTAGAAATAATCAAAAGCCATGTCAATCGTCAAGGTTGTGTTTTTCTCGGGAAGTGGAAATACAAAGGCTCTTGCTGAGGCAGTTCATAAAGGAGCAGCAAAGTCAGCAGAGTCAGAGCTCATGGAAGTAACAGGTGAAATGATTGAAAATGGACGCTTTAAAAATGAAGGGTTTTTAGAAAAATTAGACAAGGCAGATGCAATTATCTTCGGATCCCCTACGTATATGGGGATGGTGAGTGGACAAATGAAATGCTTCTTTGATGGAACAAGCCAGAGATGGTTCCAAGGTGCATGGAACTCAAAATTTGCTGCAGGGTTCACAACAAGTCTGGGATTAAGTGGAGACAAACAATCCACTCTTTCCTATATGGCAACTTTCGCATTCCAACACGGAATGATCTGGATTGGTTGCGATACACCGAATGAACTGTTCCAGGGAAAAAGTATGGAGGAAGCCACAAACCGGTTGAGTAGCAACACCGGTGTCATGAGCCAGGTCAACTTTGGAGATGAATACAAGCCTACGCCGGGTGATCTGAAAACGGGAGAACTACTAGGAGAAAGAGTTGCTAAGTATGCAAACAACAAATAAAGAAACAAGGGGGAGGCTTATGCCTCTCCCTTGCGAAAACTGACAGAGTCAGGCCTTCAGTTGCTCAACAAGTGTAAATTGATCCCAGACATTCCATAGCTCTGCGATCTTTCCATCAGCAATACGAAAAATAGTAATGCCATTTACATTGACGTCTTTATTGGTGGCTGGCATTCCATAAAAATTACCAGTTTGAGTTCCGGTACAAACCCAACGACATGTTACTTTGTCGCCGTTAACGAAAGACTCTTTGACATCATAAAAGGCATTGGGAATACCCTCTAAAAATCCCCCAATAAAACCTTTTGCATTTGCAGAACCAACAATATCGTGTGCATTAACATGCCCTACATAATCATCCGTAAAAATAGAATCAATGAGATCAAGCTTTTTATCATTATAAACTTCATAGAATTTCTTAGCGGCTTCAAGAACTGATGACATGATTGAAAAATAAGAGGAGAACAAACTTCAGGATCTACGTCTGATCCAGAAGCAAATCAGACAACAATTCAGCCATTACAAGAGAAGGAACATGGTTATTGCCCGCGGTTACATAGGGGGTGGCAGAAGAATCACAAATATGCAAATCGCCTACACCATGAACTTGAAGACTTGAGTCAACAACACTGGTCTTTGGATTTGAGCCGAGACGACATGTCCCAACAGGATGCCACAATGTGCTCACATTGGAACGAACATAATCTTCCAATCCATCTTTGGGGGGTAATAGAGGATCACCTGCGAGCGAACTCAACCCCTCCGAATTAGCAAGCTGTTGACAGAAATCAATTGCTTTTATTAAAACATCTACATCAGATGATTCTGACAAATATTGAGGATCGATCACAGGATTATTATGACCATCAAGCGTTAGCGAACCGATACTCTTTGGCTGTACTAAAATAGGAAGAAAAATCATCACCTCGCTGGGTAGTGGAGGCAAAAACCGCTGCAAGGGAGTAGGGGCTGCTGGAGTAAAGTTAAGTTGCAAGTCAGGTGCACCACCCAAACCATTATTATTGAGATTAAGGAAAGCCACATTACCGGTTAACAATGTGGGATTTGGAATAGATTTTTTGAGTTGATAAATAACTGGTAACTGGAGATGATCCATTAAATTTTGACCAACTGCATCCAGCTTTAGAACTTGCTTTGTTGGAGACTTGGTAAAAGCACTATCAGGGCCAATACCAGAACGAAGCAAGAGAAGCGGAGTGCCAAAGGCACCAAGGCTCAGAATAATTTTGCAATCAGCATGGAGAGTATGATGAGAACCGTCAGCAGAAGTAATCTCAACGGCAGATGCTTTACCCTGTGAATCAAGGATAATTCTCTTGGCCTCAGATTTGTCAAGTACGGTCAATAAGTTAGACAATAAAACTGGCTGGAGATAGGCATTAAAAGCACTATGACGATGACCAGCTTCATCAATGTTGAACTGTAGAGGCCCAGCTCCGTTCTCTTGTACAGAACCATTGTAATCCCAATCGTTAGCCTCTAATCCCAGTGAACTAGCGGATTGCTGAAACTCAGGAGAATAAGAAGCTGGATCAGGGCAATTGCGAACCTTCATCAACCCAGATGTATATCGTCCAGGTCGCGGACCATCCAAGTAATTTTCAATTCTTGAAAGTGCTCTGCGTGATGAAGCAAAAGAAAAGTTAGCTCCGCCAGCTTCTTCTAATTGATGATAATTCGAATGGTGACAACGTACGTACATCATGGCGTTCAGAGCTGAACTGCCACCAACAACTTTGCCTTGGTTAATTGTTATCGAACGGTCCGCAAGACCTTTCTGCTTTATTGTTTGATAAGCCCAATCAGCCCTAGACCCCCACAGATTAGTAAAACCGCCAATATGGTCAATGTTGCTGTCGCGTTGCCGCAACTCACCTGCCTCTACCAACGTAACGGAATGGCCAGCATCAACTAATCGCCTAGTAATTACACAACCGCTTGCGCCAGCTCCAACAACCAAGTATTCAGACATGAATACTATTAGTAAATAATATTAAATCTAGCCAACCCAAGGAGACCGTCATCAAATATCATCGTCTGAAGACAAAAAGAAGAAAAATGAAGGAAATCGCACAAAATCCTTAAGAGGGAAAAAATCGCACGTGAAACAGCTACAAAGAAATCATAGACTCTAATTTGCACATGCTAAATCAAGGAAAGAAAGGGAATAAAAAACTATCAAACCTTTACTACCAGAAGGTGATGAACGGCGCGAAGATTGACGTAATACCTCAAATAATGGACGAGGAATTTATATTTACAATACCGACTCATCCTGAGGTTTTTAAAGGGACAAAGGGTTTTGAGGAGGAGGTAACTGGTCTCCATGGAGCATTCCCGGATGTTCACCTCGATGTACACCACAAATGGTGCTTCGATGATTTGATCCTTGGCCTATGGACAGGAACAGGCACTCACATTGGCGATAAGCCCTTAAGTACTCCAAAAGGTCCTTTACCTGCGACGGGAAATGCCTTTGTCATTGAAGGAGTGAGCTGGATCAGGGCAGACGGAACTTTATTACGAGAAAATCTTGCAAACGAAGATACGCTGAAAATAATCCATGATTTGGGAGTCAAAGATTGTACAAGTATATACAACAATGCTGCTGCAAGCCTCGCAAGTGCACAACAATTTCCTACAAGCGCATCCCGAAAAATAGCAACACGCGACCAATTAACATACAACTTCCGATTCAACCATCCATTGCTTCTCAGTGAAGGAGAAAGCCCATATCAATATGAAAATTTCATGGCGACATATTGGAATGCATTTAAAAATGTAGAAATGAAAATCACCGAATCAAAGCGCGAAGGTGAGGTCAATGCTTACAGATGGACGTTTGAAGCAGATCATGTAAGGCCATTTTTTGGGATACCAGCAACACAAAAAAGAATCCGACATCAAGGAGTAACTGTCTGGATTTACAACAGCCAGGGAAGTGCCAAGAGCGTTTACTTCAACGAGAATCTCATTGTTCTATTAGGGCAAATGGAATCATAATTAGTCCAAATCAAACATCCTCCACATTCAATCAAAACAATCATGGTACAAACATCAATCCCATCAAAAACTGAACAACTGAGAGGGAATCCCCTTGAGCCTGCTGGAACTCCGTACAGGCGTTATAAAGGTTCACCACATCCATTTGGCAGCACAGTTACAAATGATGGGGTGAACTTCGCTTTATACAGCAGTAGTGCAACAAAGGTTCAACTACTGATCTTCAATAAACCAAATGATGTTGAGCCCTCCCGAGTGATCGATCTGGATCAGGGAGCAAACAAAAGCTTTAACATATGGCACACCTTTATCGACGGCGTTAAGGCTGGCATGGGCTATGCCTATCGCGTTGACGGTCCTCGTGAAACAAGAAACGGTCATCGATTCGACCCTGAAAAAGTTCTGATCGATCCATATTCCAAAGGTAACTGCTTCGATCTATGGGATCGAGGTGCTGCCTGCGTGCCTGGAGACAACCTTCAAAAAAGCATGAGGAGCGTGGTAATCGATACTACAAATTACGATTGGGAGGGCGATCAGCCTTTAAAAAGGCCGATGGCAGAGACAATCGTCTATGAAATGCACGTCGGAGGATTCACAAAAAGTCCAACCAGTGGTGTCGAATGTCCAGGTACTTATCTTGGCTTGATTGAAAAGATTCCGTACCTGAAGGAGCTTGGAATCACCGCAGTAGAACTGCTCCCCGTTTGCAGTTTTGATCACACCGATGTGACCAAAATCCACGAGGGGCGCAAATTGGTGAACTATTGGGGTTACAGCACAATGGGATACTTCGCTCCCCATCAAGGGTATTGCGTTAATACAGATACCAGTAAACACATCAATGAATTCCGAGATATGGTCAAGGCACTGCATAAAGCAGGAATTGAAGTCATTCTCGATGTGGTCTACAACCATACAGACGAAGGAAACCATCAAGGACCTACTTTCAGCTTCAAAGGAATTGATAATTCGTCTTATTACTACCTAACAGGGTCGGATGGTAGCCGTGAATTTTATTACGACTACACAGGTTGTGGCAACACCTTCAACTGCAACCATCCCGTTGGTGAAAAACTAATCATCGATTCTCTCCGCTTCTGGGTTGAAGAGATGCACGTTGATGGATTCAGGTTTGACGAAGGCTCAGTCCTCAGCAGAGGCGAAGATGGAGCTCCAATGGAGCATCCGCCTGTGGTTTGGTCCATTGAGCTGGATGATCTACTCGGACAGTCCAAAGTGATTGCAGAGGCCTGGGATGCTGCAGGGCTGTATCAGATCGGTTCGTTCCCAGGGGCACGATGGGCAGAATGGAATGGGAAGTATCGAGATTGCATTAGAAACTTCATTAAGGGAGAACCAGGCATTATCGGAGAGGTCGCAGGCCGCATTACCGGAAGTGCCGATCTTTATCAAGGACGTCACCATGAACCAACCAATAGCGTCAATTTCGTCACAGCTCATGATGGATTCACGCTGTACGACCTGACCGCTTATAACGAAAAAAACAACTGGGCAAATGGAGAAGGAAGTAATGATGGTATCGATGACAACTGCAGCTGGAACTGTGGAATCGAAGGAGAAACTGATGATCAATGGGTCAATGATCTCCGTAAACGGCAAGTGAAGAATTTCGCAACCATCCATATGCTTTCGATGGGTGTTCCCATGATGGTTGCTGGGGATGAGTTTATGAGAAGTCAAGGAGGCAATAACAACACCTACTGCCATGACAACGAAATCAACTGGTTCGACTGGAACAAAATCGCAAGTCCAGAAAGCAAAGAAATGATCCGTTTCTGGTCAATGATCATGGAGAAAAGAAAATCTTACATTGATCATTTTAAAGGGCGCTATTTCACAGGAGCTTGCAATAAATTTGGTCTCTACGATGTGTCATGGCATGGGACTCAACTCAATAAACCTGGATGGAATGATCCAGAAGCTCGATGCCTCGCAATGACGCTTGGTGACACAGCAGAAGACACAGACCAAACAGCCAATATCCACGTAATGTTCAATATGTATTGGGAGGGAATCGAATTCCAGATACCACAAACTTCTGGACTGAAATGGCATCGTGCCATAGACACCTCCCTCCCTTCTCCAGACGACATTTGTCCACGAGACCAGCAAGTTGCTATTGATGACAGCAGTTATGTCGTCACAGGTCGCAGCATTGTTGTTCTTTCGTCGCGAGCAACAAGCTGAGCACTTCGCTTAACTACATCAAAAACGACTCATTCATCTTATCAACATCAAAACATGACCTCTCAGAACCAACTGACTTTCCCCTTCTCAGATCTCATTGCAGGTTACATCCGCAAAGTTTCTTACCCAGAAGTTTTTGACTGCAAGGGGATGATCGAACTGGAAACATCCGATGGACGGATGTTCACCGTAAAAATTACTGATGCTTGCTACGCAGAGTTGGTACGCAACCTGGGAGAGCCTTTTCAAGTCTCGCCAGATTTACAACAAATTTTGGTTGAAGATCGTTTCATTCATGTCTATGGATTGTTCTACCCAGAATCCGATAGTCTGAAGTTTGAGGCCAAGCACATGTTGCTGTTTGGTCGCAACAAAAATGATCTACGTTTCGAAGATCAAAACTGGTGGATTCACCAAATTCAACAACTACTCAATTTTTACTTAGAAGCTCAGTTCAAGGTTGTCGAAGGTGAGGCAATCGATTTCAAAAAGTTCCGTACAGATCTAAGTGCCGAGGGTAAAAAGCAGGATGGCGTCCAAAACCTGGATACCATGTCTCGGTTGGTCTACGGCTTTGCAACCGCTTACATGATTACCGGTGACGAGCGTGCTCTCGAAGCAGCAGTCAAAGGCACTGAGTACATGCAGCGTCATTTCCGTCACCAAAACAAGAGCGAGGGTATTTGCTATTGGTATAGCCAGATTGATGTTCAAGATGACGGTAGTGTTCGCAAGTATATGGGCTCTACAGCTGGTGGTGACGAAGGTGGAAATGCCATCCCTTGTTACGAACAGATTTATGCGTTGGCAGGACCGACACAGACATGGCGTCTCACCGGTGGGGAAGGCATTCGCCACGATATTGATGACACCATCGCTTTCCTGAACCGGTACTACAAAGATCACGGTCCATATGGTGGTTACTACTCACACGTTGACCCTGTCACCTTTGATGCCAAGGCGGATTCCCTAGGCGTCAACAGAGCCAAAAAGAATTGGAACTCCGTTGGTGACCACGCACCGGCCTATCTGATCAATCTTTATCTAGCCACCGGCGAAGAGAGCTACGCAACGTTCCTCGAAGATACCTTCGACACCATTTGTGAGCACTTCCCCGACTATGGTTACAGCCCTTTCATGAACGAAAAGTTCTATGAGGACTGGACACATGACCTGAAGTGGGGAATCCATCAAGCACGCTGCGTTGTAGGACACAACCTCAAGGTTGCATGGAACCTCACGCGGATGCACAGCCTTAACCCAAAGGAAAGCTACAAAACCTTTGCTCACCAAATAGCTGACGCGATTCCACCTGCAGGCTGCGACAACCAGCGCGGCGGCTGGTACGACATGATGGAAAGGACCTTGAAAGACGGTGAAGAGAACTACCGTCGTGTCTGGCACGATCGAAAAGCCTGGTGGCAACAGGAGCAAGGAATCCTGGCTTATTACATCATGGCTGGTGTCTACGACGACAAGCCTGAGTATCTGCAATACGCCCGAGAAGGTTCAGCCTTCTACAACGGTTGGTTCCTTGACTATGAGTCTGGTGGCATCTATTTCAATGTTCTTGCCAACGGCCAGCCATATGCACTCGGTTCAGAGCGTGGCAAGGGAAGCCACTCCATGGCTGGTTATCACTCGTTCGAACTGTGCTTTCTTGCAGCGATCTA
Organism: Verrucomicrobiales bacterium; assembly: GCA_002684915.1. Classification (GTDB taxonomy): domain Bacteria; phylum Verrucomicrobiota; class Verrucomicrobiia; order Limisphaerales; family UBA1096; genus UBA1096. Next base: position 7,616 of record NYWG01000218.1, on the reverse strand, counting down.
CTCCAATTTGCTTGTCACCAAGCAACCGATGGACTTCTACTTCCGTCCTGACCCCCAAGGTTGGCCGGATAACAAACTTCGGGTAGCGCCTGATCTGCTACCTGCAGGAAGTGTCGAACTCAGAGAAGTTTGGATCGACGACAAGAGCTACACGGATTTTGATCGTGATCAAATGATCGTGAATCTGCCAGAGTCCGATAAGCCACTGCGTGTTCGCGTTCGTATTGAACCGGCAGGAATGGGGTTCAGTGCTGACCTGATGAGCTTCGAAAACGGAATTGCCAAGTTTGCACTTGATGGTGATTTGACCCGTTCCAAGCTACCAACAATGAGAAAAGAAGTAGAAAAACTTTCTGATCTTCAGGGTATCGTTCTGGATATGACCAATCTCAAATCGATTGACGACACTGGTTGGAACTATCTCCTGTTTACCAAACAACAGCGTGGAGCTTCCTTCACAATCCAACTGTCAGGATTGAATTCGGTTGTCAACCAATCTCTCAAGGATGCTGAGCTAGACGAAGAGTTTACAGTCCTTGATTGATAGACTCAAGCGCTAACACCTATTAAGATCACTCGAAAGGCGTGCGAAAGCATGCCTTTTTTCTTTATATTTCAAATGAGTAATTTCGCGGCAATCAGCAAGTTAGGTGTGCAAGCGGCTCAGAGTGGAAACATGTATTTGGCCGAGAAATATTTCAGGCAAGCCGCTGAACTAAAGGGAGAGCCGCCGGAAGCTATCTTTAATTTATGTAGACTTCTGCACATGCAGGGCAAAAATCAAAATGTGATTGATACTTTTAAGAAGAAGATTGCAAAAAAAGACTATCCTCATGTGCACCCTCAACTACTTTTAATCGCAAGCCAATCGGCCATCCGTTGCGGGAACAAGACACTAGCAATTGATGCACTTACAACACTGCATATTCGGCATCCTGAAAATTCAGAAACGTCAATTCTACTAAGCACACTGCAAATCGAAGCAGGAAGACTAAACGAAGCCACTCAGACAGTTAAAACAACAATGCGATTGTCCGGGAGAGGCGCTTCACTTCTTACAAACTTAGCAATCTGCGAAATAGAAATGGGAAGCATTGAACAAGCGGAGAGAATCCACCAAGAGATCATCAAAAACAACCCAACAGAATTTCTCGCATACTATAACTACGGCAAAATGTTAGCAACAATTGGAGAGATATCATCCGCAAAAAAATTGTTCCAGAAGTGTCTTGATATCAATCCGAATGCACCCGAGGCGTTAGATGCAATCAATCAAATCGAACCAAAAGGAACCATATTCGAAGAATTCTATGCAAAAATTGCATCCGGGGATCATCGTGAAGCGGCCAATCTCCTCAGGGATAGTGTACACAATAACAACATGAATAATTACCTGTCTTGCATTTGCCACCTCAAAACAAATTATCGATCTCAATTTGGAGAGATAAAACACTTTTCGCCCAAGCACATGGTGCAAAAATGGGATTTATCTTTAGATGAAAGCATCGATTTAAACTCACTTTATCATCTCGTCAAAAACAATGAGTCATTGATAAAAGATCGGCCAGGAAAACCCACTATAAAAGGTTTTCAAACATACGAAATATTGAAAAATTCAACACATCATTCCGCGGAACTGCTTTGTGCAAAGATCAAAATATTAGCAAGTGAATATTTTAAAGCACAAAATATTCCATCAATCAAATTCAACGAAAGCATGAAAGCTGAGCTGAGCGGATGGGGTGTTATTTTAAATATAGGCGGACACCAAAAACTGCACACCCATCCAGAATCAATACTGAGTGGAGTCATTTATCTGAAAACATCGTTAGAAACAGAATCAGAAGAGAAGGAGTGCGGTAATATTACTTTTCCATCTTCAGAAGCACTTTCTATTTCTCCATATCAAGGTCTTATGATTTTGTTTCCAAGCTACTTACCTCATTTAACAGTACCAACAATACAAGAAGACGAGAGAGTATGCATCGCCTTCAATGTCAATTATAAAGCCAATTAAAAAGGCATAACGGAGTAGCCACCAACAATGAGATCAGCATAAAATCGATAACATCCAGAATGTGTTGGTGTAAATTCAAGCGCTGGTGGATTTCCATGTGATGTAAGTTGACCAAAAAGATTTAAATCACTCAAACTTGGATCTGCAGAAGACGGATTAGACCCTGCAAAGTCATACCCCTTACAGTCGAGTTCATAGTCTGCGTAGACAAGCGCCCACGGAGAAGAGTTAGCGACATATTTATAATTATATGTTTTGCCTGCTTCTAGCTCGAGGATCCTTTCAAACCGACCAGGCCCCAGAGGATTCATAATATTCAGCACGGATGTAGGCTCCCATGCAGACATTGGAGAATCAAAGGAACCGACCAAAGACAAAGAATTGATTGAATCAACAGCCTTTAAGAAAGCATCACCCTCAACAACATCAATTGTTAATCTATCAGTAGAGGGGTCAAATATGAATTCAAGAGTTGAATCCTTATCAAGTTCAAAGCAGATATTTAATTCATGGGGCTTGCCATGCCATGTAGTGCATTGGAGTGATTTCTGTGGCTGAGAGGACTCATGATCGAGCCAACAACCCAACCCCATGGTGTCAAGGAAAAGCTCTGCACTGATTCCAATATTGACAACATGGAAGCCTGCTTTGACATGAGTTACCATCCCAAGATTGGAAGTCCCAGCAACAGGATGCATTTCACGTGCAGGGTCAGTAGGGTCGAATTGATTCTGATCAAAAATGCTGCCTAACAGCTGATAACTCGTTCTTTCATTGAGAAGCTCAGGTGACTTACCCGAAGCTTGTTTGTTGTCTAGATATTCAATAGAAACAGTTGGCGATGGTGACATTGGGTTAATCAAACTAAAGCGATATACCGCATCTTCATAAACACGCACGGTGCAGCCTGAATGAAAAGATGTTCCATGACTACTTCCAAAACCTGTTCCCTGAACGAGTGAGCCTTTCCCATCATTCAAAGCAGAGAATCCAAAATCCTCCTCCTGATTGGCTGATATAAGAAATTGATAGACGCCATCAGCTCTAAAGTCGATCCCACCATTCTTCAATAGAGGAACATCAATAGTCCAAAGAATATCGGACTTCCGCTCAAAGTCTCTCCCTTTGATCCGAGGATCAAACTTCTCAAACATATTCAATGAATCCCAGACAAAACCATTGAGCTGGTAGCTAGAGAAAGTTGTGACAGCCTCAACAGCATCAACACCCGCACTAGGAGTAAGTTTCAATCTCATATCTTTCGTATCGACCTCAAATGTTATAACTTGAGATACTTTAGACTTAAAGTTTATATTATGCAGGCCGCTGCCATCCTTGGTCTGTTCCAAAGGCCACTGAAGATCTTCCCCGATATCAGATTCGAAAACATTGAATTTAAGCTGATTCTGCGGAGAATGATTAACAACAAATCGTATTGAATAGCAACCAGTCACTTCGGGCGGCTGGATCCCCATAACAGGAAGCGAAACTTGCCAAACCGTTGGGGAAACTTGAACCATTTCAAGTTCTGAATCAAAAGGATTCCATCTCCACCTTCTTCTATGAACATTGCCAATCAAACTGAGTGACTGGATCGAAGACGAGTCCAAATGCTCTGAAGAGAAGGAAGGAAGTTGATACACCAGCAATACATGTAGATAACCTCTCTTAGCAGTCACCATGCAGCCAAGCAGGACTATGTCCTACCAAAGACACAAAGCTCAACCATTAAGAGCTCAACAATTGGGCAATCACCAAAAACAACGCAAAGCCCGTATATCTTCAATTGCTAACAAAAGTTCAGAGATCAGTATCTCTGTTTACATGCCAAAAACAACAAACCTAACTAGCTTAGAAGAGAACCAGTGCATCGTGTGGCCTGGCGCCTATCCATGCATTACATCGGTTCGTTGACATAGTTCTCGCACCAAAATGTCTAAAAAGATTCTCGTTGTTCTTTCCGAGTGGGGGTACTGGGGAGAGGAGCTTGTAGGCCCCTTGGATGTCCTGGCTTCGGCGGGTTATTCCCTGGACTTTATGACTCCAAATGGGAGAAAGCCTGTAGCGCTTCCTCCCAGCATGGATGAAAGCTACATTGACCCTCCACTGGATAAGGGTGTAACAAGTGCTCATTTTGCCAAGAGAACCAAAGAAGTAGATGGTTCCGATCTACTAGCTAATCCGATCAATCTCTCGGAAAAGTTACCATTAATGCCATATTTTAATAGTGATAAATTTGGTCATAATTTAGAAGAGTTTTTCAACACTCGCGAAGAGTTCTGGAAAGAATTTGTTGATCCTTATGATGCACTTCTTCTTCCAGGCGGTAGCGGGCCCATGGTTGATATGGTCAACAATGAGCGCTTGCATAATTTAATCTTGGGTTACGTTAATCGCGATAAACTTATAGCTGCTGAATGTTATTGTGTCACATGTCTCGCATTCTCACGTGAATGGAGCGATCGCAAGAGCATTATTTGGGGCAAGAACGTTACTGGACATGCTCGTGAATACGACTACAAAGAAGGTACAGGATTCGCACAAATGTATGGGTACGACGGCGAGCCGATGAACACTTCTGCAAACTTTGGTCCTCCATTCTATCCCTTGGAGTACATCCTCAGGGATGCAACAGGTCCCAATGGTAAATACCATGGAGGAGTCGGTCGTACTCTCTCCACAGTGTTGGACTACCCCTTCCTCACAGGTCGTTCCACTCAAGATTCCACACTTGTTGGCGAGTTAATGGTAAAAGTTCTCGAAGAAGGGTTGCGTAAATTCGGCTGGTAATAGTTTTACTTTATTAATTACTGTTCCAAGGTCGTATTTCTATATACGGCCTTTGTCTTTCGGAAATGTACCCATGCGTGGCCACGAAGCAATTCTGAGGCAATTCCTAGCCAATGGGATTGACCATATGTTTGGAAATCCTGGAACCGTTGAGCAAGGATTTCTCGACGCACTCTCCGATGTTCCGGAGATGAAATACATCTTGACGTTGCAAGAGTCGATCGCTGTGCTCTGTGCAGATGGATACGCGAGATCAAGATTCAAGCCTGCACTAGTTCAGATTCACAGTTCTCCAGGGCTCGGGAATGCCATTGGAAATCTCTATCAAGCCATGAAGGGCCAGGCACCACTTGTTGTGATTGGAGGGGACGCGGGCATTAAGTATCAAGCGATGGATGCTCAAATGGCGGCTGACCTGGTTGCTATGGCTGAGCCCGTCACAAAATGGTCTGCCATGGTTCAGCACCCAAGCAGTTTGCTGAGGATGTTGAGACGTGCCATCAAAATTGCTTGCACACCACCATGTGGACCGGTGTATCTATGCCTTCCAGAAGATATGCTGGATAGCGAGATCACTGAAACAATCTTCCCTGCACATATCCCCAGTTACGATACCTCACCAACTGAAGCGGACCTGCAACAAGTTGTTGACCTAATAAAAATTTCAAACAATCCGATTATTTTAGCTGGCGATGGTGTTGCATGGACGCATGGAGTTGATCAGCTTGTTGAACTAGCAGAAATTTTAGGAGCCAAGGTTTATTCAGCAGATGGTGGAGAAATCAACTTCCCAGACGACCACCTGCTGAATTATGGAAGTACGGGCCATATGTTCGGCAGTGCAAGCCTGCCCATCACAAAAAGCTGCGATCTATGCATTGCCCTGGGCTGCTATTTACTCCCCGAAGTATTTCCTGACCTAGGAGATATTTTTAACGACGACGCAAAGATTGTACATATTGATACTAACGTCAATAATATTGCCAAAAATCATCGCGTTGACATTTCCTACGTTGCCCGCCCGGGCAGTGTCATCAAAACGCTTTTACCTTTAGTCAAAGCCCTGCCTGGAGAGTGGCATGATTCATCACAAATACGTCGAAAAACCTATGAATCAGAATCTCCAGTTGTCAACAACAGTGTGGATGAACTCTATGGAATTCCAGAGGATCTCAACAATCCAAGGATTGATGGTAAGACCGTCTTAATGCGCTCCGGTCCATTCATCAAAAGGCTCTCAGAGAAAGCACCCAAAGATACAATTATTTTCGACGAAGCATTAACCAATTCTCCTCCTGTCAGTAAATACTTTCCTGGTCGTAAAGCTGGTGACCGGATGATGACACGGGGTGGATCGCTGGGGACTGGCTTCCCTGGAGGCATCGGAGCAAAGCTTGCTCAACCTGACCGATGTGTGATTGCTTTCTCCGGTGATGGTGGGAGTATGTATACCATCCAAACGTTATGGACAGCCGCTCGACACGGCGTTAACACCAAGTTTGTTGTTTGTCAGAATCGTTCCTATCGTCTTCTGCAAGCCAACATCAAACAGTTCTGGAAAGAGCGTGGTATTGAAGGACGTGATTTCCCCTTAGCATTTGATTTGTCAACCCCACAGGTGGCCTTCCACGAGATTGCAAAAGGACTCGGGGTCAAGGCTGAATCTGTTTCAACCCCTGACCAAATCGATGGTGCCATCGACAGAATGCTGGACCACAACGGTCCCTATCTCATCAACCTTGTTCTGGCTGGCGACGTCCATCCAGAGCTGGTAGGCGTGCACTGCGGTCAGTAAAACTACACCATTCTTTTTTTCTCATTCATCATGATCTCTCATCCTGAACTCTGGGCTTTTGCAGCCAATTGGTACCGTCTGCTCGACATTCACGCTCCACTGGAAAGCTTTCGTCCGTTGATCACCAAAGATGTACAACTCGTATTCCCTGAAGCAACAGTGGAAGGTTTTGAAGGCTATTCAGGATGGTATAACAACGTAATAAATATATTCTTTGACGAAGAACATACTCTGAAGGTTGCAGATATCATTGACCAAAATGATTCTGGCTGCGAAGCACACGTTATTGTTAATTGGCATGCCAGCATCTGGAATGCTCCGGAAGCTCGCAGCATTCGTCTGATGATGGATGCTGACCAAACCTGGCAGGTACGTCGCCAAGCAGATGGGTCCTTGGCCGTTTCCAAATATGTAGTGAATTTCATGACATATGAGCCTGGATCTTGCAAGTTGTAAGCAAGATCTTCCAGGAAAATCTGACCATTAATTCAACAAAATCACGCGGACACTCCTCATGAAAAATGTTCCCCAAAGCAAACTCGGCGATCTCTATCGTGAACATATTAACTTGATTTTAAAGAAGGATATAGATGGCCTCTTGGCACAATATGCCGATGACGGACTTCTAATATCTAGCTTCGAAAAGACCCCGAAATATTTTCGTGGACGCAAAGAACTTGAAGTTCATTTTCAAGGGATTTTAGGGATCGAAGGTTTGGATACTGAGATTGCTTTCTGGGCTGAAACCGAAAATCCAACGACATTGATGATTGTTGAAGCCATCACCATGCAAACTCCTGGAGGTGAGGCAAAGATGAGATTCGCTGACAGCTGGGTCCTCAATGAGGACGGTCGGATTCAAATCCACTTTGCCGGAATGACTCAGTACCCCGACGGAACCGTTGCCTGATTTCTCATGCTTCAAATCATTTCTCAACTGGCTATCACCTGCAAAGACCAAAAAGTCACAGAAGAATGGTATTGCCGTAACTTTGGCTTCCGCCGAGCTCGTGT
>NYWG01000217.1 GCA_002684915.1 Verrucomicrobiales bacterium | reverse complement strand
GTCTTATCTAATCAAACATGGACATTGGAGTCCCTTCGAAATGGTATCTCTTGCTATGGAAATAGAAACTACAAGAGATATTTCTCACCAAATAGTAAGACACCGAAGTTTTTCTTTTCAAGAGTTTAGTCAAAGGTATGCTAAAACGGAGACATTTGAGATCCGTGAAGCTCGCCTGCAAGACCCCAAAAATAGACAAAATAGTATTAAAATTGATTCAAAAGATGAAGAAGCACGTCGTATAAATGAAGAGTTCTCAATGAGTCAACACTCAATACTACAAAAAGCTAGGGATGCATATGAAAAAGCCTTAGACGCAGGGGTTGCAAAAGAACAAGCCAGAGCATTATTACCAGAGGGTATGTCAGGAACAACCCTCTATATGGCAGGAACATTACGTAGTTGGATACATTATTGTCAATTACGAATGGCTAATGGCACTCAACAAGAGCACGCCGATATAGCAAAAAAATGTTGGGAAATAATTGATGTTCATTTCCCTAGTGTAGTTAAAGCAGTAGAACTAAAAGGAGGCTAAGATGCCGAATGGAAACAGAGGAAAGAAAAACATGCTCACTAAAGAGAGTGAGCCAGTATTAAGGTTATTAATGGAAGAGTATATTGAAAAAGGCATGACTGATAAAGAAAAGTTCTATGCCTATAGGAGTATGGGATATGATATTGCCAATATAGGAACTATACGTCGATGGAGACAAAAGTTCGGATATACTAACCCTATTCGACCACGAGATAGTGTAACAGGAAACCAAATACTCGGAGAAATAGAAGATGAGATTTGGAAACCAATAGTCACAGATCAATATGATGCCTCCCCCTACAAAATATCGCAGTATGGGAATATTATGGGTAAGAAGGGGAAAAAACTAAAATGGAGCTCAATGAATGGATATGCAGGCTGTCAGCTGTCTTTAAGTTATGACGATTTTAAAGGGTCGTTTATCCCTAAGTCTAGTACTGGACTTAGTGTTAATAACGACTATAAGTATGGCAAACAAGTGAAGGTGGGGGTTAAACCTCATATATTCGTAGCAGAGCATTTTCTACCTAAACCGGTACCTTTATGTTTCTCGGAGCTGTGGCACACTCTTAATGCAAAACAACAAAAGTGGATACAAAGTGTGTATATAATAGACCATATAGATGATAATGGTCTCAACCCTCATGTTGATAATTTGAGATGGGTTACTCCGTATGAGAATAATCACCGAGTTAAAAAGGAAAGAGCAACAGGTGAGAATGCCAAGCTAAAAGAAGAACTATTAAAAAATAATCCACAGGAATAATGATAGTGGATTATGACAGAGGATTTACCAATGGCCCACCTAAAGAGTGGAAGGACGAAGGTAGAAAGTATGACGGGGATAAACCTAAATTACATTTACTCCCTCCCAAATCTATGCTAGAAATAGGTAAAGTTCTTACTTATGGTGCAGAAAAGTATGATGCAGAAAACTGGAGAAAAGTACCAGACCTACAAAATAGGTATGCAAGCGCTGCTCTGCGTCATATCTTTGCACATATAGACGGGGAAGAAAATGATGAAGAAACAGGTTTATCACATTTAGCACACGCGATGTGTTGTTTATTATTTAAATTGGAGGATGAATTAATTGGCAAGAGTGAAGAAGAAAGACCACGAGAAGCTGACTCAGGAAAACATCCGACACGTGATAGCGTTACTGTCGACGGAAAAACCTATTACCAAAAAGGACGCGTGTGGAATCCTGAACATCTCGTATAATACTACGAGACTTAATAATATAATTCAAGAGTTTGAGGATAGAGAAAGTTTCAGAGCTACCAGAAAAGCACAGTTAAAAGGTAAAAGAGCAACTAAAGAAGAAATAAAAGACTCAATACAGTCTTACTTACGAGGTGAATCTGTTTCTGAAATTGCTCAAGGACTATATCGTTCTTCAGGATTCATAAAAGGAATACTTGATAGGGTAGGAGTACCCACACGACCCGCAGCAGTAGAGGATAGAAAAGGGTACGCTTTTTTACCTGATAAGTGTATATCTGAAGAGTTTAGCCCAGGAGAAACTGTTTGGTCTGCTTTTTATCATGCACCTGCATTAGTACAAAAAGAAGTGCATGAAATAGACTATATAAAAAAGTATTCAAGTAAATGCTATTCTATATACGTATGGGAAAATACCGAAGGGCTTGTAAGAGGTGGATACTATGGAGCTTCATTAGCTTATGACCTAGGGAAATTAACCCACCTAGAAGAGTACGGTATTGATCTTGAAAAAATATAATGGATAATATATTTTACCCGCAGAACTTAACAGAGCTTGGTACAGACATATTTCATACTAAGTTTCTAACTTCTAATTTTGCAACGCTAGTAGTAGATATATTAGAAGAAAGTAATTTGTGGACAAAAGGGTCTTATGATAGAAATTATTCAACTCATGATATACAATTAAAAAAGCATTTTCCTGATTTGTATGAATTAATTAAAGAACAGTTTGATAATATAGTTCTTAGAGAGATGTATGATATATGGTTTTTCAATGGACAGGTAGAAGTAGATAGTATTTTTGCAGTTAAATATAGTAATGATACTCAGATACGCCTACGAGAGCATATAGACCAGAGTTGCATCAGTGGAAGTATAAAATTAAATAGTAATTATGAAGGAGGAATACTAAAATTTCTCAGGCAAGATTTTACTAATGATAGTATAGAAATTGGGGATTTAATTATATGGCCAAGCCAAATAACCCATCCACACTTATCTACAGAATTAATTGACGGGGAAAAGTATTCTCTAACAATTTGGACAGATGCGAAAAATAATTCTTGACATGAGGGTTAAAATAGTAGTATAATAATATTTATAAAAATGAGGGAACCAATGGGCGACCGATTTTATTTCCAGCAACAACAAAAAAGAGGAAAACGCAAAATGGCGTGGGATGACGAGAAAAAAGCACAAGCAGTAGAAATGTACGAGCAAGAGCAACCAACTCCTGAAACATCAATGGAGATTGTAAAGATGATAGCAGACGAACTCGAAGAGAGCCCTAACGGAGTTCGAATGATTTTAACAAAAGCAGGGGTCTATGTAAAAAAGGCCCAAGCTACGGGGAATGGTGGTGGGACTTCCTCAGGTGGTACACGCGTATCTAAGCAAGCTGCACAAGATACGTTAGTAGCCGCTATAACTGATAAGGGCTTAGAGCCAGACATGGATATTATATCCAAGATGACTGGTAAAGCCGCACAATACTTTGCGGGCCTAATGGCTGACTAGTACTTTCCTCGGGTGAGATTCCCGAGGTACTTTTTGCTCTAAAGGTAAGGACAGTAAAAGATTTTTTACCTACCTACTAAGGAGCGTCGTGAAAAAGGACGAACTAGCCACTCTTGTAAATGAATGTGGTGATGCAATCATTACTTATCGTAGTGAGAACTCAAAGAAGCTAAAATACAATGTTTGTACGTTGGACTTTAGCACCGAATACATTCAAAGCAAGAAAAACCGAGCGAAAGAATCCGAAGAAACCCTGCTACTGTTTTGCTGGGACACGGATTCTTATCGCTTATTAAAACCCAAGAATGTGACTAGCGTAGTGCCGCTGTCCTCTGTATTGAAGAATGAACCATGATACAGTTGCATGAAGCACCTTCCGTCTATGAGCATGTGATTCACTATGACGAAGAAAAACAAATTCAAGTACGAGTGGTTGTCAATACTTTTAGGGGTACTGAGTATATTCATATTCGTAAGTATTACATGGACTTCAATGAGGAATGGAAGCCTACGCCTGATGGAGTTGCAATGCCTCTCGACTTTAACAACTCAAGAGAGTTGTTCCGTGCCCTCATTGAGATATTATCCTTAGCAGAGGCTAAAGAAATAATTGAAGAGCACTTTGAAGACTTGATAAAATCAATTTATTTACCTGATTAGTCTAAATTTTTCTTGACTCCAAACCTATTTTCTAGTATAATATATACATATGAGTGAGAATACCAACAAAAAAACCGCAGCAAGAATGTACTACGAAGGTGGTGACAGTGCTTTAACTGACGCTGAGTGGGACGCCTTGCATGAGGATGACGAAGTAGGGTACACTCCAGATTCTGGAGTTCGTCACTCATTTCCAATGATGTCTTTAAAAAAGACATTTGACGAGGATGAATTACTATCTTGGATTACTTCTCATGAAGGACAAGAGGTAGTTTGCAGTCCGAAGTTAGACGGCTCGGCAGTATCCATACTATACGATAAAGGGAAGTTTGTAAGAGCAACCACCCGTGGAAACGGAAAAATTGGAGTAGACATTTCAAATAAAATGAAGTATCTAGTTCCAGAGACTATCAACTTTCATAAGAAAGTACAAATTGATGGTGAAGTAGTTGCTCCTATTTCTATACCTAATGCGAGAAATTATGCAGCGGGGTCACTTAACTTAAAGTTAGTCCGAGACTTTATACCAAGATGCAACGAACTACGTTTTGTTGCATATGAGATGAAGCCTCATGGATTTATAGAGTCTTGGACTGTACTTCTTAATTGGTTAGATGGGCTTGGGTTTTCAACTGTTAACTCAGTTGATGCATCACAGTACCCAACTGATGGAGAAGTACACAGATTAGATAATATTGAGTATTGGAGTAAACAAGGCACTACCGCTCATCACCCTAAAGGGTCGCTTGCCTTTAAAATTCAAAAAGAAGGTGTAGTAACCACACTATCGAGAGTTGAGTGGCAAACAGGTAAGTCAGGTGTTGTTACACCAGTAGCAATACTATCACCTGTAATGATTGGGGACGCTCTTATATCAAGAGCAACCTTACACAATATGGCTCACATTGAGGAGTTAGGTCTTGAAACTGGTTGCCAAGTCGAGGTCATACGAAGCGGTGAAATTATCCCTCGTATTGTCCGACGAGTTGAGGAAAAATAATTCTTGACATGGAACCTAAAATTATATATAATATCTTTTCAATTTCAGAGGAATCTTTATGCAAGCGATAGAAGCTCCAGAATTTTGCCCCTCTTGTGATAGCTCACTTGAGTGGAAAAATGATCTGCTATATTGTGTAAACTCCTTGTGCCCTGCTCAAGTTCAGAAACGAATAGAGCATTTTGCAAAGAGCTTAAAGATAAAAGGGCTTGGCCCGAAGAGCATTGAGAAGCTAGGCCTCTCCTCTTTTCAGTCTATCTATGATATGACTTACCTAGAGATTAGAGATGCTCTTTCCTCTGAAAAACTAGCGATAAAACTTTTGCAGGAGATAACCCATTCTAAGAAAAGCAGTATGAATGAGCTATTACCAGCATTTAGTATTCCGTTAATTGGAAAGACAGCAGCTGAAAAATTGTCCACAAAGATAAACAACATCTCTGAACTAAATGCGGACAAGTGTAAAGCAGCAGGTCTTGGACCAAAGGCTACAGAAAATTTATTGAACTGGTACTTTGATGAGTTCTTATTTGATTTAGTGAGATTACCTTTTGGTTTCTCCTTTACCAAGTCAGAACAGCAAGTATCTAAAGGAGTAGTTTGTATTAGTGGTAAACTGAAAAGTTTTAAAACTAAAGCCCAAGCTCAAGAAGTTTTAGCTAAAAACGGATATGAAGTAAAGAGTTCAATTACTAAAGACGTGACTATTCTTGTTAACGAGTCAGGAATAGAATCCGCAAAAACAAAAACCGCCCAAGATAAGGGCATAACAATAGTAACCAACCTATTAGAATTTTTAGGAGAAGAGAATGGCAACGTTGCCTAAGTGGACAGATGAGCGTACCGACGAGCTCACTAATTTTGTCGGTGATGAATCCCCAGTATCTCAAGCTACTGTAGCAGACGCTGCAGAGCAGTTAGAGACTACTACACGATCAGTTTCTAGCAAACTGAGAAAGATGGGTTTTGATGTAGAACTTGCTTCAGCAAAGAGCACTCGTGCTTTTTCTGAGACTCAAGAATCTACTCTCGCAGCTTTTGTTTCTGACAATAGCGGTGAGTATAC
>NYWG01000216.1 GCA_002684915.1 Verrucomicrobiales bacterium | reverse complement strand
TTAGAATAGTGATATTTTTTACCATCTTCCATTTCTATTACAATTTCTTTATAAATAGGCTTATTTTTTGGATAATTTGGTATTAAATTGCAAATAGAATTATAATTATTATTAGTGTAACCATGTAATATTTTATACGCACTATGTATTAATTTTGTTCTATTATGATCTGCGCGATATCCACCAGGAATAATTAAAGCACCTTTTTTTGTATGAAAAAATAATTCTTGAGTTACATTTAGATAACCAGAAGGGTTATTTATAGGTTTCATACTAGGCCATATAATGGGATTTTCATGAATACCATAAAATATATCTTTTATTTTATCTTTAAACACATCTATAATAACAGTTTCGGGTTTATTATATATATCCATATACATTCTAAATACATAATATATTAAACAAAAATTTATATGCTACAATCATCCGGGTATATTTATGTAATTTAGTTTATATAATATTTTATGATAAATCTATAGAAAAAACTATATCGTCAAATCTATTTTTTTCCTTTCTTAAATCATATGTTTTTATATATTTTTTTAAATTATCTGGAACTTCATTAGATAATATATCTATCCATTCTATTTTTGGTATATCTTCTATAATTAAAATACCATCATCTTTTAATAATTTAGAATATAATCGAATAAATTGTTTCATGTGTATTAATTTATGAGAACCATCATCTAATAACATATCAAATTTAATATTTTTACTTAATATTTTTTCATTAAATTGTATTTCATCATACGCATTAGTAGAAGTTAATATTTTAATTCTTGCATCATTTAATATTCCTTCCCATAAAAAACGTTTATCATAAATTTCCACAGCATAAACATCTGCATTTATAAAATAATCCCTCCATAATTTAACACTACCACAATGACACGAACCGCGCTGTCCTAATCCAACCTCTAATACATTAGTAGCTGTATATTTTTTCTTTCTTAATAGCCTTTCATATAATGGTAAAAATGAGTGAATTGTATTTTTATCTGTTCGAGTATTATCTACAAGGTCCATTAAGGTTTTATCATTTTTTTTCTCATTTATATATTTCTTTTCTGCTGAAATAAGTGACTTATCAATACTGGTATTAGTTACCTGACCCGCATGATGTAAGTTAACCATATATGGTTTTTCATCTTCTTTTGTATGTAAAAATATTGGTTTTCCATATTTATCCAATATTCTTTTATATAATTCACTATCCATAAACCATTTTAATTTTTCATCAAATCTTTCTTTTACAGAGTTGTGTATTGTTAAACAACTAGGACACCCTATTCTATTGCAAAAAACAATATCTTTACTAAATTTGGGGTGATGAAGGTTGTAAAAGTCTTTATAATTTTTGGTATGAATATAACTATGTACTAACCACTTTTTATCAGGGTTAGATTGAAATTGAGTAACTATGTTTGATATTGCACTCTCATTGTATAAATAATCGTCCATAAAAAGTATTTTTATGTACTCCCCCCTACAATGAGAAATTGCATTATTGGTATTTTGGGAACTGTTTCCTTTATGTTCTGGATTATGAATATATTTTATAGGATATGTATTTCCATTAGAAGATTTCTTACCATTGTATTGTTCACATAAATCTTTAATTTTATTGTCTGACGAATGGTCTGATATTACAATTTCAATATTGTTATAATCTTGTTTTAAAATATGATCTAAATTATGTTTTAATAATTCGTGACCCTTTCCCCCCGACTCAAATGTTGATATAGCAATAGACACTAACGGGTTCAAAATTTGTTTTATGGATAAATTATCCTTCCTAATATATCTTGACTTATCAGTTATATTCATATTTTCCCCTTCTACACCATATAATGCGGTTGGTTTATTTGTAATTTCTGTATCATTTACATTATCTTGTTTGCTTATATTTTCTAAAAAATTTACATTAAACAGCTCCTTAGCTTTTAAAGCTAATTTTTCTATAGTAAAATGATTTGTTCCACATTTTTTTACGTAAGTATATGCCAATTGTTGTTTTTTTAAAACCTCTTGTGGATTATCTAGATAATATTTAATCTTTTGTTCTACCTCTTTTAAAGACCCTACATATTCGGCTATATTTTCAGTTTGGTCACAGGCTGGTCTACTATTAGTTAACACTATACATCCATAAGATAGCCCTTCAAATACTCTTTGAGGAGTAGAGCCATCTCTTATATTAGTATTTCCTACATATGCCAAATGAATCAGCGATGATAAATAAACTTCTCTACGCTCAGAAGAAGTTAAGTAATCCTGATGTGAATTTACGCCTTTATTTATTCCATTAAACATATTGGGTATTAAATCATCCCTATATTTCCAACCGATATAACACCAATCGTAGGTATTATTTTTTTTTAGTAACCCAACTTTTTCAGGATCTTCATCACATCTATGATATAATGGGCAATAATTTATAGTGTTTTTTACCAATTCGCGTTGTTTACCTACAGGTGTTAATGTCTCAGTTGTAGTAAAAATAAATTGTAATTTATCAAAACTATTTTTAGACTCATGACAACACCATCCAAAAAATATACAATTCTTATATTTTAAATATAAAATATTTATCATCTCACTTGTTATTGTATTATCAACAAATATTATACTATAATCTACTATATCATGAATAGTTTTTATTTCTGTCTTTACATTAAACCCCAAACGTTTAAATCCTCCTAGTAAATCAGTAAATAATGCTTTAACTATTGGATTTACTCTTTTTTCTTGGCTATCTAAAATATACACGTTTTTGTAATTAGTGTTTGTTTTTTTTAATAAATTTACTCCCTGCCCATTAGCTTCATATGTTGTTATGGCATTTGATACTAAAATTTCATTTTTCCTGTCCGGAATAATATATTTTAAATACTCGTTTTGGTTTAATATATTATAACAATTGACCATCTTTTTTAACTTATCATTTAACTTATCTAACTCATTTAACTTTATAGTATCATAATCTGTAATACAATCAATATCTGCATGGTCATTAGCAGTTTTGAAAACATTATGAAGTGTTCCATTAGTAGATAATTTTTTCTTGTAAGCATAAGCTTTATTAATTAATAATAATTTACTTATACTAACAGCCAAAAATCCATCGGACGCTGCTCTTATTGGTAAAATATTTTCTGATAATTTTCTTGCTATATCATTTGTAATTGCATAACAACACGATTCGCATAAACCATCACTTAATGACACAAAATTAGAATTATAATCACTACTATGTCGCTTATTATTAGAGAAATAGATTAACTCCCAATTAATTGGAATATCATGATAGAAATTTCTGAATAATTCATTTAAATTATCATTAAATACGACATCATCTTCTAATATTAGACATCTATTATAATTTTTCGAAGCTATATCTTTATATACCAGAGCATGTGATAATGCACATGCTACTCTTCCTGTATAATTACATACATCATTATGTCCTTTTCCATTACACCAACATTTATCTCCTTTATCATTTATTATTTCTGTTTTACAATAATTGTTTCCTTGATAAGCAACTAATTCTTGTAATTTTAACTCTTCCATGTTAATTTTATTTTTATTTATTGCATCTATAATTGTTACATTTTTTAACTGAAATTTTTCTATTTGATTAATTATACTTATCTTTCTATCAACTAGTTCATTTACATGAACTATATAAATTTGGTCAAAATATTCAGACAAATCTACTGCACTAGTATTGACTTTATTATCTTGTGATTTGTATTCTTCTATTGCTTTCTCTTTTATAGTTACACCATCTACTATACTTATTTGACTCCAATTTTGAGGAAATCCATTTTTAGCCCGATGTGCATAATATTGGTCTGGTTTTTCAAACTTAATATCAGCTCTAATATCATCACTACTATTAGACCAATAAACTGTAGAATCTAAGGATTTTTTCCAATAACATCCTTTGTTTTTATCATGATAGTCTAATTTTAAAGAATCATTAAGCCTATACTGTTTTCCAATAAAATTTGCAGCACTTGGTATCTTTATATCAGTATCATAGATGCGTCTTCCACCATTTGATATGTGAGACATGACATCATTTTTTAATAAACTCCATAGTTTGTCATTTAAAAATATTTGGTCTACATTATACGGTCTTTCTTTATAAAAACTGGTCAGGCTCTTAATAATGTCACTTATTTTGTCAAACTTATATTTTTTATGAAATAGTCTATTATTTATTCCAAATAGCCCACCCATAATAGGATTATAATGACATCTATGATCACGTATGGTATGCAAAGTTTTATCAGATTTTACCCATTTATTTACAATATCCGCTTCTCTTTTGCTTAAACGCGAGTCAGCATCTCTAGATAACCAAATATCCACCTCCTTATCATCCATGGGATACCAGCGCCAAAACATACCTTCCCAATTCATTTTATTTACACCTATATTTTTGCATTTTATACATGTTGCTCCCATATCATTGTATTCTTTAATGTATTTATCTGGAACAGTATTATTATAATGAATTCTTATCTCCCAACCAGGAAAATATTTTTTACCTAAAATAATATTTTCTTTCATTCCTAATACATATGTATTTTTTGAACCATATAAACAAAAACTTACCACTCTTTTCATGGTATATTATAGTATTGTATATTATATTATAACATAGAATACAATAGTATATTACGTATTATGCATAAATCCTGATGAATTAATAGTTTTGACCATAACCATGTCCCGAATCCCAATATAGTAATGGTTCATTCAAATAAATTAAATTGCTATGTTGTATAACGCGTTTCCAATACTCATAATCGGGTGCCCATAAATTATTACTAAAATATCCTATCTTATTGATAATACTTTTATGTATAATAACACTAGACGCTATACAACAGTTATGTACATTCAAAAATTCCTTAGTCCATATATCTGGGAAACCGTTTCTCATTAGTTCACCCTTACCCTTTCTGTTAAAAATACCTTTAATTGTATTTTGATATTTTTCCTTATTGTAGATTCTATATTTTTTTGTTTTATCATACAATCCTGCACCTATAAAACCATCTGTACAACTTATTAAACATTTAGATGTTGTCATAGCGATTATTTGTTTTTCTAATTTATCTGGTAACCAATAATCATCATCATCTAAAAATGCTATGTATTCACCAGATGCTATTTTCATACCTTGAGTTCTTTGAAACCCACCAGGGGAAGCATGACCAAACCGTTTTTTTGAGTTTTTGTCCAAATGTATCACAACACAATTTTCAAATTTATAATTATAATACTCTTCTTGTATTGAACAATCATTAACTATAATAATTTCTATATTTTTATAGGTTTGTTCTTTTACACTTTTAATGGCATTTAATAAATATTTAAATCGATTATAGGTAGGAATTATTACACTTACCAGTGGGGAATCCATATATTATAACACAAATCATTGCATTTATATAACTTTTTAAATATATCTAGTATATTTTACGTTCGTAAGCGTTTAAAATGTTCAAAGATGTAAATAAAAAAATTTATTATAAAAAAATTTATTATAAAAAAAATTTATAATAAATCTACAAATATAATCCGTATATCAGGTCAATCTAAACTTGTATTAGCTTACTGGCTACACATCTCATTTCTTTAATCTGTTTATCTATCTCTTCCTTACTCTTACTGAAGTCATAGGTGCAATTGTGTGTTTCACATGGTCTGTGTTTACTACAATAATTATTACCACATTTACAAGTCATAGATAAATCTATCAAAGTC
>NYWG01000215.1 GCA_002684915.1 Verrucomicrobiales bacterium | reverse complement strand
CGGAAAAAATGTTGTTAACACATTCACCCTACGTAAACCCGTTGAACATTACAAACAATGGTTGGGAGAAGAGAAAACAGTGTCCTACAGAATGGAAAATGGTTATTTCTCAAACACACCACATATTGTGGAAAAGCTGGCGCCAAAGCTTGTTCTTTTCCTCACACCGGAAAGTACACTTATACCTGAAGAAAAAGAAGTGTATTCACATGTGAAGAAGAACATTTTAAAACTACCAGCCACAGAAGAGCTACTTAGCAAAATGATTAAAAACCATTGGAAAAAAGTGTTCAGTAAGAAATACATCAGCAGTGGCGACAACCTTGCGTTGCCACGTGAATTATTGAAGGAGTTGCTAGAGGAAGAATAAATATTTATTTTACATTATTAGACGCTATACTCATACTCAATTTAAACATATTCCCGACTTCAGCATCATTGTTGATTTGGAATGGATTTACACTTGGATTCACTTTATAATCTAATCTACTACCATCCATATGGAAATAATACAAAGTATTATCGCTATACTGTACATGTCTCCAGTAATTCATAATCCTACGCTTCTCCATGTTAAGCCTGGTATATGTACTGTCTAAATTGTATCTTTTTTGACTTAAGAAATCCGAACTTCTAATCCCAAATGCAACTAATTTTGCGAACATTGTTCGAATGCGTGGTGTTGAAACGAATAAGTTTAAAGGAACTCTAGATAAGTGCTGATGCTTTTGGGTGATGGCCACGTAAGCTTCCTCGATGTGGCCATATATAGACGGTGATAAGTAAATAATCCCCTCAATCCATGGAGAGTCAACGTAATAACTGTGGAAGTTTTGATTCGCTTCATTCATGCTTTCTTTCTTACTTTTAAAGCTACATGCAAACCCCGATCCAACCTTACCCACTTCTTTGCTACCTGCTAAGTGCTCCGCTTGGTTTTCTGACGGAGCTACCCAATACTTCGACATTTTCTCATTCGTAAATGAGGTAACAAGCATAACAAATTGGTACGTAGGGTGTTGACGTAAATCAATAATTTTACTTTCTCTTTTATGTTCCCAATTCAACGTTTTGTCATCTGGTTGTGTCATCCATGGGGGAAGAGAAGCACGAACTTCTTCTTTTCTATTCTCATTCGTATTGCCGTTGGACAGGTCAGCCGCTGGCAATTTGTCATAATTTTTTCCTAGACTTAATTCTGATGTTGCACCTTCAAAATTGATCTCCTGTGTTTTAAAAGCATTTGCCATTTAAGTAAAAGTTGTCAATATTTATACTCCAACGGGTCAAGTGAATCAGATAATATAGATTATATATTATCTTTAAAAATGAATTAAGTAAAGAAATGAGCAAAGTTAACAAAACCGAAGTAAGCAAACAAGAAGAAACCCCACTTTTAGACGTGTCTAAAGATTTGGCTGCTGACGGACAAGTAAGTGCTGAAGACAGTTCAATTGGTAACACACATTCCAGACGTGTTGTAGTCTCGTGGAGTGGAACTTCTGACGAATTGAAACATGGTGCAGCGGTATCTATCTCCAACGGTGCTGATTTGTTTAAGCCACAGTACGATATTGAGAAGTTAGACGAAGAATCAAAAAGTGCTATGAGCAAATTGGATATGAGTAAAGGTATCGTTACAAACATTAAATTGAAGAGTGTCTTCAGTAATGTTGACGATTCTGTCACCTTGTCGATGAATCTATACAAGAACAAACCACAAATTGTCAACAATGTTGGTCATTTGTACACTCCAACGCGTACGGACATGGGCACTGTTCATACATCTTCAATGGATGGGTATGAGAATCTTGCATCTGTTTTGCCGTACGAAAAGGCTAGAATGGACACGGATGTCTATGTGCCTTCTAACCTATTGAACAGTAGGTTCATTGACCAATATGGGGGTTACACACTTGAAAATCTCTGGAGTAACATTGTGAGCTTTCCTAACAAGGACTATTTTTACGTGGATCGTAATCATATACTGTTGAAGGTTATTAATAGGAACTGGGAAATGTTGGGCATGAACTTGGACCAAGAAGCTAGTCGCGAAGGCAGCTACGTGAAGGTACAAAAAGATATTGTTAACAACGTGATCAGTCAGTTGTACGAGAACATTATCAGCCAGATCCCTTACACTGAATTTGATAACTTGAGTGTTAAATTTCAATCCAATGCGCCTAGCAAGTCGGACGAGTTGAAGTTGGTGGCAGAGCTGTTGGTGGAATACAAGTTTCCAATGGGTAACCTTGAAAACGAAGCAGACACTGAATAAATATATTTTCTAATAATACTTTATTGTTGATTTAATTTAAAAATTTATTTCTAACAGCTCCTCCGGGGCTCCTCTTTTTCATATAATACTTTTTGACCTTTGTCAGATCATATTGTTTTGAAATATCGTAGAATGGAAGAACATACTTTGTATCGCTGTAACATGTTGTTGAAGCACGATCATCATCCGTTGGAACATAAAGAGGAGCGTGTTTCAATGCTCCATTTTTGATCGTATCTTTCAAATAAGTAAACAGTGACGTTTTAACAGAGCATTTTCTTTTCAACTCGTCCGAACAGTGATACAGTGATAACCCATCAAGTAAAAAAAGTAAACCAAATCCTTTTAATGTTTCTTTCTTCGAATCTACGTTCATTTGCCGATATGGCATGTATTGATAGTGTCCCTTAAGCTCTTCCAACTGTGTTTTATTTTTTTTCGTCAACCTTCCCGATTTTTTTAACACATTACTGTTGAAGTTTTTACACAGTTCTATTCTCTTTTCTCGCAGGCGGTCTGCCTTACGAGATTCAATCAAATTGTTTAAACTAATCGATACGAAAACCTCATAGTTCACATTTGTAAAAATCAATCCATATATTTTCATTAGTTGATCACCGGTGCATTTTAATGTCTGATCTACTACTGAAACACCAACAAATGAAACACCATCAACAACACGATCAACTAGATTGAGCGCATATTGAGCAAGCGTTGAATTTGCACCGCATACGACACTACCAAGTCCAAATTTCGTATTGTGTTTTGTAAGGGCGTAAATAAAATTGCATGATGCCTTCATAAGTGCTTGCATTTCACTTTGATTTCTCCAACCGCTGGCGAAAATTGAACGTTCCTTTACTGCCGATCCTAAGAACACTAAAAATTTATCAAAATGTTCCCGAATATGAAAGTATCCTACTAATGATTTTTCATCAAACATGGAAGACATGCGTCGTGAGTCAAAAAAATAACGCATGGGTATTTCTTTAACTAAGTGCTTGTAGCATAGACGGAATATTTTCTCACCCTCATGAATTAATCCATGTAATAGAAATGGCATTACTGTTTCCACTTGTAAGTCACGTGTCGTGATTAGTTGCTCTTCATTCAACGCAATGTAGTAAATGACGAATTTCTTGTCTTCCGGGTGAATAAACAGTTTTATTCCAGTAGTAGTTCTTTCGTAAGAGCAACGTAACGACTGGTACGGTATCACCTGGTCGAAATAACATAAAGTATAAAATAGTTCCTCTTCATACGTTTTGTCGAGATGGTACATCTCATACTTTTGTATTTGATGAGATTGCAAAACATGGAAACCATGGAAACGAGATGGTGACCCAAATTTATAGACTCCACTCCACCGTCTATTTTTTTCTAAAAGCACGTCCAAAGAAGCAATATTAGACATTTTTAATTGTTGTGTTGAACTTTCTTCTTGTTTTGTTTGATCTTTATACTGTAAAAAATGTGATAGAATCTACTGGAGGTGTAGATTCAGTGTAGATGTATGTGTGGGATTAATATAAGTTTTGTAGAGCAAATCGATAAAAATATAGTAAAAAAAAGGTCCGTAATAATATAACTAAAAAATGTAAGACCATTTGAAAATGTTTTGATTTACCATAGACATAACGCTAAGAACCCCCTAAGGTATTCTACGGTTCCCATAACGACCTATCAAAACAATCCAAACGAATCAAACAGTGTAATATGAAGGAATCGAACCTTCACTAAGGCCTCTCAGGCTACTACTTAAGCTACGGTGGGTATACTCTTGAATATGCATCAAAATTCGGACAAAACACTTTAATGTGGTATATTTTTTATTCATTCTTGTTTTACATATTTTTCGAATATTTAACCTATCAAGAAAATACTTCCGTAGCTTAATTTAGGGGGTAGTAGAAAACGTAAAAGTTTTGTATATATGTACATTAAAAAAATAGCATGGTAATACTACAATAGTATAGGAATAGTGTTAAGATAAAAATAAGAAAACCCTAACTTTAACTCTAACTAATTATGAAATGTTGGGTCGAACTCTAGGATTATTTACATGAACTTCTGAACCACCGCGGTCGGAAGGATGTTGATCTTCTGTCCATGCTTCATTTTCAACGTCGTACTTGTCGTTTGGATCTGGTTTGGAACAACTTAAGATTCGTGCATACTCTAAAGAATCATAAAAACTATTTCCATATTTTGGATGGAACATTACTTTACCATAAAGTTTATGTTTATTTAAACAACTTCGTATCATTTTTTATAAAAGCATAAAGACAATAAATACTATACTGAAGCTGTTAGGGTGATGTGATCTATCGACGAAACGATTTTGTGTTTTTTTACTAGATCTCTCTCCAACCTTTCTGCTAAAATAACTGATTCCTTTGCTCCACTAGAATCGCCGATAAAGACTCTAAAGTTATGGTGCTTTCTCCTATGTATTTTCTTCATCACCTTTTCATATATTTCTTTCTTATACAAGGCTTTTACCCCATCTTGTTTTAAGTAATTTTTTTGAACCGACTTATTAATTCCGTATCTACTCGTCTTGTCTACACAGGTTGGAAAATCATCACGAATATCGAAGTAGACATCCGTGCTCCTTAATTTTAATTCTAAATGATCATGGCCAAAGCTTCCAATATACATTTACATTGTATTTCACATTAATTTATACTCACGCATGTAAAATAATAGCTGGATCGAAACATACACTGTAGTCTTCCATTTTATAGGCTATACCATTTTGTATTTATAGTCTTTTCAAACCTGACTAAATCATGAATATACTCCTCCATCATATTTAAGGTCGCCTCCGTATATGGAAATAGCATGTAACCCTTTATTTTATCGTCTCGTAAATCCGTCCACACCCTAGTCCACAATGTAATATTATCTTTATAAGATTTTAGCAGAGGTCTGTAGTAATTTGGTGACACCACAGAGCGATTAGCAATACTAAATCGGTACGGACTTATGATTAGACTGGTATTTAGCATAGGAATAGCATCCAAATCCTCTATTTTTTCTATATAGGGAACAAACTTGTAGTGTTCGCTTTGCTTAACAAAGTTTTGTAGAGCAAATGGATATGAATTCAATTCTTCTTTTTTCACTACTATCATACATGGTAGCTTATAATTATTTATAACTTTAATAATAGGAACTGTGAATTCATTAGGCAACCCATACAACCCAAACGATATACCTGGATCAACACTCTCTTCAAAGAAAAGATATTTAAGACCAACTGGAAATATAACAGTTAAAAAAAATACATATAAATCATTCATCTTTTAAAAACAAAACAAAGTATTTATACAATGCAACATCTCCAACCTTACGATATGGAACACTTTGATACTTGCTGGCAGTACAATGACCAAAGGCGAAATGCGAAATTGGATAGAAAGTACAAGCTTATGGAAGAAGTGTGTGAACGCGAGCAAATGGACGAAGTAAGACGAGAATGCAAGCAATTATGGCTGAAGCAAAAAGCAGCGGTAGAAAAGAACGCTTCTAAACCTATGGCATGTCACCGTCCGTCTGTGAAGAAATGTTACAACCACCATTGCCACAACGAGGTCAACTGGCAATGGGCATGCGTAAAGAATTTTTGCGCTGGAGATCGTTGCGTTCAACAATTGTTAGCGCCTGGTGTAACTCATAAGATGCAAATGAATTGTATCAAAATGGAACTGAAGCGTTATTGGGAGAACTTCGAAAGTGAACTTGAAGGTGCTTCTAGTCCTACACAAGAGTTGTCGTATAACTCTCCAACGTCTGTGAGCGACATTGAAATTGAAGAGGAAGGTATGTTCTCTTTGGAAGAGATCATGCCACTGGATTTGCATAACATTGACCTATATTGCAACGAAACTCTCATTTTTGATATTGAAGAGTTAGAATGCGACAGTGTTTTAAATTAAAAGAAGAAAAGAAACAAATGCGATACCACAACCCGTTGTACACGGCAATACTTTTGTTTACACACCCAATATGTTGCTGTTTAAAGCATAAAAATAATTAACTACTATTAGATCTTAATCTACGTTTACTTTTACATAATTTACTCTCCCGGCGTTGAAGTTTAGCTTCTTTATAACCTTCATAAACCATTTTAGCATTCTGTACCCTCCTCTCTGCTTTTCGTATCTTCTTTCTGTAGTATGGTGATCCTTTACGCACCGTACAGAAATGTTTTGAGTTGTCAAAAATTCCTAAATCCAACGTCCTATTAGGCTCTTGGCGAGCTCCTCCACACATATTTTGTCCCATCTCTTTATTTATTAGATGCACGGTGCTTTATATACTCATCATAAAAAATCATATCACAACTACCGCAAAGTTGTGTTCCATCCCCTCCTGTGTCGTACCACATGAGATGACGAAGTGTTCGAGCATGATGGCCACATCCATGACACTCCAACGCATCACTATTCCCGTGAATGTTTAACTTTCTATCGTGAGATGGAAGTTCATTTGGGTCATAAAATTCCTCCACGTTTGGTAATTCTGCATCCTCAGGTAAATCGGGCCAACCAATATTATACCCTTCTTCAATCCACTTCTTCAATACAATAGTTGGCGAATCTCTACCGTCTAATTTCTTAGGTGTTGGAGCAGATGTTTCAACAGAATCACTTCGTTTTCTTTTACCATTTATTTCCCCATCAGCTTTTTTTTTAATTTCTTTTTCAGCAAGTTTCTTTTTTAATAAATAATCAATTGGTATCATGCCAGCTTTTCCAGCAGCAACAGTAAGTACACCCAATTCTTTAGCACTCATTTTAAATTTTGTATTATATCCTTTTCGTGGCATATTCAACAGTACGTTTATTTTTTCTTTTAATCTTGGAAGTGAGGTACGGAGGTATATATGAGTATAGTACTACTCTATATAATGTCAGAAACAAAACGTAGAGCAAAAGATCCTAGTATAGCAGATAATTTTATTAGTCTACCAGATAGCCCTTTTTTCCTACGACATGTGGTAGCTATCAATTATGGAGGGAAAATTTATTCAGTGCTACGTGGAATAGAGGTAGCATTGGTAACTAAAAATAGTATGGAACAAGCTTTACTTATTATTTATGCTGTGTTCATGATACTAGGTACCTACTGGTACACTAGATTTTGGCAGAAAGATGAAGATATAGAAAGCTACTATACTGATAAATCAACACATGTTCTTACTAGGTGTTCTAATATAGGAATAACAATAGGTGCTGCTTTCTATTACCTTATTTTTGCCGTGTTGTTTGGTGTTAGTTACAATACTACAAGTACACCTACTTGCTTTTCCCTATCATTGTGGAACGCATGGTGTTGTGCTAATTTAATATTAGCTACACCGTGTTGGAAAAAGTAAATGCTCTACAATTTACATGTAAGCGCACGTGCTTACCATAGAGGAAACAAAAGAAAAACTTCAACGGAACGAATAGAAATATCACCAGTATATAAAATAAAAGGAATATAAGTAAAAAGATGCCTACTGAAAGTAAAAGTTTACACTCTTTATTGAGTGTGGTGTCGCCACCGCAAAGTATCTATGCACGTCAATATGTGTATACCGCACATGGCGTGAAGAAATTGACCTACTCGTTTATTGCTGCCACGGAGCCAGAGTTATGGGAACAATATATACAAAAAGGAACACTAACCATTTGTGAAGTCATCGATTCCAAAAAGCCATGCCATCTCTACATTGACATCGATGTTAATTTGAAGGAAACACCAGGAATAAAAGTGTACGATTGTTGGAAAGCTGTCCAACCTATCATATCCGGTCATTTCAATATTTTGTACCCTGACGTCCCGGTCGATTATATTGTAATGGACTCTTCCAGCAATAAAAAAGGTTCTCTTCACATCGTAATAAAGATAAAAGGATACCTTTTCACAAATGCTAGTCATTGTGGTGCTTACATGAGAGTACTTCAAAAGTTTATTGAAACGGAACACCCTGGTGTTGAAGGAGCATTTCAGTTCTTTGATATGTCAATTTACACCCGTAATCGTTTATTTCGTATGCTAGGGCAAACTAAGGCAGGTCAAAAACGATATTTAAGAAGTCACTGTGATTTTACATTTGAGAATTGGAGAGATACAAGAGTTTGTCCTGTAAGCTCCAACGCCACACTTATTACAACTCGTGAACCAGACGGAGGAGTTCCAGCTTACACCAGCGGTAGTAGGTATGGAGCTGGCGAGTGCACTGTGGTATCTGGATGGGTACCTAAATGTGTTACTGGAGAAATTTATCAGTTCTTATCCAATGAAGTGGGAAAAATAGAACGTATGGTATTCACCGGTAAAAACATGAAGGTAATCTGTAATACAAACAATCGAAATTGTAGATTCCAAAAGAGAAGACACAAGAGCAATGTAATGTACATTGTTATAAATTTGGTCAACCGGAGCTACCACATCAAATGTCACTCTCAACATTGTAAAAAGAAAAGAAGTAAAGTGTTCTTTTTCGATGAACGGCTGAGCAACGTTATAGATGAGTGGATGAATAACAAAGTTGGTTCACAACCCGTCTAACGCATTGACTGTCAATTCTAGATCTTTGTATGCTATTTTACAAAACTTACTATCGAATAATTTCTTCAACAGATCACTAATGGTGTACACATTTGGAACATACCATGATTGCTGGCG
>NYWG01000214.1 GCA_002684915.1 Verrucomicrobiales bacterium | reverse complement strand
CGAGGCCAAACCATGAAGGTCCCAAACCGAAATTCTTTCACGTGAAACGTTTTGCTAGATTTAGGAGAAATCGCCCGTCGCCTTCGAATCGAAGGCTGACGGGCATACATATATTCGGCTACATACACTACAGCTTTCCTAGTCGACTTTACTTTGGACACACAGGCCCTGTGTATGAACCTGATAAATTCTTAAACCATAAGGGAAGAGTTACTACTTTCTCAAAATTGCAGGAAAACAACAGCTAACGTCCCACATCAGAGCATCCTTTTCCTGAACATGCAGTACCTTCACCGGATTTGCTCCGGTGCGGTACTGCAAGCTGCACTTACTGGAAAACAAATGTACGACTCGCTGGTCTGAAAAACCCGAGCGAATGTCGAAATTTTCGTAAGCAGGTGGGCATGAAAGCTTCGGCTGAAATTGGGTCGGCGCGGGAAAGTAGAGCCGAGCTCCGAAGCCGCCACGGCGCAAAACAACTACGCGCTCCGATGGGGGGAACTAGCATGAAGCACTCCGAAAGCTCCGGTGGTGGCCGTTAATCCTCTAGGGGCATGTCGTCAATGGTCACGGTGTTGAGAGGCCAACAAACAACGACGTACACTCTACGATGAAACACGGGCCACCTGGCGATCGCTGTGGAGCTCGTGACATGTTGAGCAGAGGGAGAAAAAAGATTGATATCCGCAACAATGACAAATTTATGCTGCGGAACAATAAACAAGTCTCCCGCTCCTTGTGCTCGTTTCAAAGATAAGTACACACAGTTCAAACTCAAAATTCGACCTGATTATTGGAGTTTGATGTTCAGCCTCTTGACGCCTTATAGATGCTACGTGCATATACACCCATTTCCTCCTCTTTACATACAGAAGCAAATGTTTCCTTCTTTGTCCCATTCGGGTTCGTCCTGTGGAGGTCATGTGAAACGATGAACAACTGGCGGCACAACTTCTCATACAACTATCTACAGGTCAAGACCGCGATAAACTGTGAGAGAAAAACATGTGAAGGGCTTGCACGGTGCGCGCAGAATCACAATTCAGAAGCAATGGTAATGACATACATGCGCACACCTATTTTGTTAATGCGCACGACTTTGCTCGAAACAACAAAAAGCATGAAGTGCTTGGAAAAGGGAAAAGACATGAAAGTCGCCTCAACGCCGGTCGAGAATCAGAAGGGTCCGGCAGCGGATGCCGCGAAAGCGGGATGTTGAGCTGGTCAACGCAGTGCGCCCGCTCACTTGCGGCGGCTCAGCTGTCGGTGCTTGCGCATGAAATGCTTGTGGGCGCGGTGCAGCTTGCGCGCCTTATTCTTGCGCGTGAAGTACTTGTGCGCCTTGGTGATCTTCCCATTCGAGGCCGGTACTTTCGGCAGAGACTGCAGGACGCTCTGAGTGGTCGTCGTATCCTTGGTGCAGTACATCTGGCCGTTAAGGTTGATGC
Organism: Verrucomicrobiales bacterium; assembly: GCA_002684915.1. Lineage (GTDB taxonomy): Bacteria > Verrucomicrobiota > Verrucomicrobiia > Limisphaerales > UBA1096 > UBA1096. The sequence continues at coordinate 4,193 of NYWG01000214.1, read as the reverse complement.
AGTCCTCTTCCGTCTGAAGGCGGCGCTGCTGCTTCTTCTCGTGGAGGCGGCGCAACAACGTGTAGGTGGTCGCCTCCACGTTGGCGTCAATGACTTCGGCCGGGTCCATCGTGGCCGTGTACATCGCGTTTTCGAGGTTGTGGGTCTGGTCATTACCGCTCGGGCTCACAATCGTATCGTCTGCGATCGCGTCCTTGCCCTGCTGAAGATACTGGGCGACCAGGGGATCGATCTCTTCGATAATGCATGCCATCGGGCCGCCCGCGTTCGCGGCCGATTCCGTCAGGCACGTGGAGAAGAGGCCGTCGTCCTGCGGGTAGAAGGCCGTGTAGGCCCGGGCGCAGAAGAACATGGCCAGCCGGCCCTCGTCCGTGGCCACGAAGGTGACGTTCGTTTCGTCAATCGACAAGCACATGATGGACTCGAAGAGCATGCAGTCCTGATCCCACTGGATGTCCGTCGCTCGCCCGAACGAGAGCATGGGGTCGCACATATCCATGGCAACGGGAATGTCCGCATCCGCGATAAGGCTCGACGCGGATGCCAGATCGACACCCGTCTCGTGATCCAACCAAATCGGCATCGCCAATTCCAAAATCCGCTCCTGCATCTTGCCGAACATGTCGGGATTCATCGCCATGGTCGCCATCATCTTGTCGACCAGCAAGCTCGCGTCAGTCTTCAAGACCTCAATGGAGTGCTCGAAGGCATGGATAATCTCCTTGCCGAGCGTCAACGCATGGGCGCACTCCTCCATGTCCGCGCCTGGCACGTGCGCACAGTCGCCGTACATGTCATCCACGAACTTGTGGAGGCAGTCGAACCCTTCCTTGAGGCCATCGATGACCACAAGGGTGGAGCATCCGTCGGCAGCCGCCTCGAAGTTAGACATCAGGTCGTCGCAGGTAAAATCGTCGAAGGGCAGGCAGGTACCTTCATTGCATTCTCCCTGGCCGCAAGTGATGTTCTCGAACACACCGCACCCATCCTGGAAGAGGCACAGCTCCATGATACCGTCGCAGGCCGGGTAGTAGTAGTAGTAATAGTAGTAGTAGGAGCTGCCCATCAGCTGCCGGTTATTCGAACGGCTCGGCTGCAGCGAACGACCCCGCAGCGCACGGTGCGTCGTGTCCATCCCGCAGAGCGATTCAAGCACCATGTCCTTGCCCACGCTGTACATGAACGAGGAGAGCTGGAACTGCTTCGCCTGGAAGGCCTTCATGTCCTGGCCAATCTCCGCGTAGTCCACCGGCGCGCAGGTGCCGTACTCCCCGGTGACGTCCCACGGGGCGCAGGAGATGAGGCACTCGGAGGAGCCAAACGCGCTCGTGTCCAGCGACGCTTCGATCGTGCTCGTGAAGACACCACTGGGTCCGCCAACCTCGTTGATGAACGCGTAGATCGCTGCGAGCGGAGGTACTGACGTGGCCGCGAGCTCCTCGTCGCTGCACTCGTGGCCCTCGCTGCAGCTGCCCTGCTTCGATTCGAAGACCGTCGCCATCTTGTCGTTAATCAACAAACCTTCCGCCTCCGGAACGAGACCCTCGTCAATTTCCTCGTTCAACCGCGACTCCATCATCGCAGACGCCTCCTTCAGCGCCACGCCTCCGGCATCGGTCACGGCAATCAGGGAAGCGATGAGGTCTTCACCCGTGATCGACCAGGGCATCGCGCCATCGAAGAGGAGCTTGGCGTCAGCTTCGTTGTCCAAGACATTGTCGATGGAGCACTCCCCACGGACTTTGACGACTTTCGCCATAGCTCCAGTCTGGGTGAAAGCCAATGGGAGGGCATAACTCGGGACAGTAGGATCGTCGGCTGCCAGAGGAGCCGATTCGAACTCGTTCTCTGGCCACACATTGTTGCACGCATCCGAGATATATCCGAAGAATTCATCCATCTCAATCAAATCATGGATCTCGTGGAACGTGTGCTTGAGGAAGCACTCCATGGCATTTTTGTCAGTCCGGAAGTTCTCGACGGTGGTCGTACACGTGTTGGCGGCAGAAACACAGCCGTCGCCGAATTGCTCGAATCGCCCGTAACGGCACAGCTTACAAGGCCCGCCCGCGCACGTGTACAGCGCAGCCGTCTCCGCCGACATCGTCTCGTTGAAGATGCAGTCGCGCGGGCAGGCCGCCGCGAGCGCCTGCAGGTTCGACTGCTGGAGACCGCCGAAGCTGGGGCAGGCATCCGGGTCCAGCGCCTTCGGCGCCTTCGGGAACTGATGGTAGGAAGTTCCGGCCTGGATCTGGCCGGCCTGGAGGCGCCGCGTGTGCTCCACGGCGTCCACCTCGGCCTGCGCCAGGTCCGGCATCGAGAGGCGCCGCGCCTTCTCGCCGCCCTCCGGGTAGTGCTTCTCGTAGACGCTCAGGCGCCACTCCCTCCGCAGCGTGCGGCGCAGGCGGTCCTGCGCGCGCGCGTGCAGGCGCCGCATCTTGCTCTTCGCCTGGAGACGGCGCTCCGAGGTCATCATGTCCGCCTCCGCCGAGCCGCCGACCGTCGGGTCCGAGCCGGCCGGCGCCACAATCGGCGGCGGCTTGGCGAGCTTGCTGATGTCCACGCAGTCCGAGCCGTCGTTGTTGACGCCGTTCTTCTCCGTCATCTCGATCCAGGCCTGCTCCGCCTCGTCCGCATCGATCTCGAGCAGGCGCTGCTCCGCGGCCGCGATGAGGTCGTTGTAGCAGACCATGGTCGTGGGGTCGCCCTTCGGCGCCGGGAGCCCGAAGATGATCGAGATGCCCTCCACGACGATGTCCCGGTCGTACTCGCCGTAGCACTTGCCCTTGATCCAGGCGTCGAGCTTCTCCACGCAGAGCTGCATGGTTGCCATCTTCGACGCCATTTCCGGGTCGTCGCCGACGGCGACGCTCATGATGTAGAGCTCAGCCGCGATCATGAAGGTGTTCATGTCGGTCTCGCCGAAGAGCTCGAGGCCACCCTTCTCGTCCACGTTCTCGAAGATAGCCTCGTTGTCGGTGAGCGCGCGGCCCTCAAGCTCCGAGAGCTGGCGGCGGCGCAGGCGCCGCTGCTGCGCGTCGATCTGCAGGCGCCGGCGCTTCGCGAGTGGCGTGTTCTGGTTCCCGCGCAGCGGCTGGTACTCGACCTCGTCCGCAAGGGCCATCTTCAACTTCCGGCCGCTGAGCTGGCGGTACATCTTGTCGATGCCGCCGTACTTCGTCGCCAGGCGCCGGGTGCGCGCGCCGATCGTGTCGTCGACGGAGCGGGCCAGCAAAGCGTCCACGATCTGCTCGATGTGCGCCTCCTGCGCGGCCTTCTCCACCGGCGTCATCCCCTCGAGGAGGAGGAGCATCTTGGACTCGATCGCGTCCTTGCACTTGAGGATGGCCGCCGCGAGCTGCTCGAAGGAGCGCGTGTCCGCCTGTCCGTCCATGAGCTTATCCTCCAACTCCGCATCGTCCGACGGCGACGGGCAGCCGCCACCGCCCACCTGCTTGAGCACCTCCGGCATCGTCGGCGCCGCAAGCTCCTCGGTGGACATGCCCGTGTCCGGGTCCTCGGCGATCATCTCGTAGCTGAAGGCCGCCGTCTCGTAGTCGATCCCCTCCAGGAGCACCTTGGCGCAGATGAAGTTGCCCTTGGAGATGAGGCCGTTGTCGTCCGGCACGAACATGGAGATGTCCTTCTCCTGGAGAACGGCGTGCATGTCGCTCGCGTCGTAGGAAGGCGTCCCGGCGATGCAGCTCTGGGACATGGCGACGGAGAGCTTCTCGGCCATGGCGCAGATGTCCGGGTCGTTCGTGGAGCCCTCCTTGCTGCACTGCTCCAAGTACTCGGCGACCACCTCCGGCGTGATCTCGTCCGGCGACTCGAGCGCCTCGCCCATGGACTGGCGCAGCGCGAGCGACTCGGCGGGGTCCTGCGTGGCGACCTCGGCGCGGCCGATCTCGTCGGAGAAGAGGCCCTCGGCGATGAGGTCCTGCATGTCCATGAGATCCGGCGGGGACTGGCGCAACGTCATGAAAGCCATCAACTCCTCGTAGGCCTCCGGCGTCACGCAGGGCTCCGAGAGCGACACGAGAACCGCCGTGCCCTCCACGCAGAGGCCCGCGATGTCGGCGTCCCCGCTCAGCAGCTGGCGCGCGTGCGCCCGGGACCGTTCGCGCAGCTCGCGGATCTGGGCGTGATCCTCCTTGCTCAGCTTGCGACCGGGGCTCTGCATGAGCTTGCGG
>NYWG01000213.1 GCA_002684915.1 Verrucomicrobiales bacterium | reverse complement strand
TTCGAGATATCGGATTCCTTCCAGAAGCAGAAGTTCATTCTCGATCAAAAAAAGACTCGCCCTATGAAATGGGCCACGATTCTGCCCGATATGATTTAGATAATATTTTTCAAGCCGCCAACATTGCTACTCGTCTCGGCAAAAAGAATACTGAAAAATTACCAAAACTAATGGAAAGCAAAGATAGTGCGGTTCGATACTGGGGTGCGATGGGCTACCTTATTCGCGGTAAAAACGGACTACGCAAAGGTCGTAATATTTTGCTCAATGCACTAGAAGATGAATCCCCAAGTGTAAGGATTATTGCGGCTGAATCTCTTGGTAAGTTTGGTAATAAAAAAGAGGCAAAACTAGCTGCAGACTTGCTAATAAAATACGCTAATCCGGAAGTAAACGGCATATCCCTTTCAATGCTATCACTCAATGCGATTGACTATCTTGACGAAAAAGCTGCCCACCATAAAGAAACCATCTCCCAGCTACCCAAGCTTGATCCTAACGCCGATCCCAGAACACGCAATTACGCCGGCAATCTAATCGGTAAAATTATAAAAGACCTAAGGTAACAGTTAATTATATCAACCAACAAAGTAAGAGCTACTCAACAATCTCTTGAGAACCTCAATACCAGCCATGGTATTAAAAATAGAGTCGTAGCTGATAATTTAAAAATACCCATAAGCTGATAATGTATAAGTTTGGCATCATATTCAAACTTATCTAAATCGGAGTCACTAATGCCAAAGAACTTTGCATGAACCGACACCATAAGCTGATCAGCAAAAAATAGAACAGCAACCCAAAACAGCAAAAAGGCAATCGAAATCACTAGGCAACGAAAAACGATTTTTTCCAATCCGGCTGGCAATTCGGATTTAAGTTGTTTCATCACAAAAAAGGTACACCTGCTATCTTGCATCTCAAGCTAGAAAGAAAGCGCATTAACCATCAAGGCCTAAGTTGGCAATCAATCAAATTTAGATTATTAATGAGCCATGCAATTCATTAAAAAACTCTTATTCTTATTATTAATAACAGCGCATGCTGTAACCCCGCATTTATTCGCATCAAAAGCACCTAATATCATACTCGTTATTACTGACGATCAAGGCTATGGGCCCATCGGCAAACATGGACACCCATGGATTCGCACCCCTCACCTCAACAAGCTTTACGACACCAGTACGCGATTCACTCGATTCATGGTCAGCCCCACCTGCGCACCAACTCGTAGTGCGTTAATGACGGGACGGCACCCAATGAAAAACGGTGTAACGCATACCATCCTCGAACGGGAGCGCATGACACTCAAAGCCACTACGCTGCCACAGGTACTCAAGCAGGCCGGCTACACGAGCGGTATTTTTGGCAAATGGCACCTTGGCGACGAAGAGCCTTACCAACCACACAATCGCGGTTTCGACGAGGCATTCATCCACGGTGCAGGAGGCATTGGCCAAGCGTACAATTGCAGTTGTGCAGATGCTCCGGGCAATAAGTACTTTGATCCAACCGTGCGGCACAACGGATCCTTCGTCAAAACCAAGGGCTTCTGCACTGACATTTTCTTCACCGCCGCACTTGGCTGGATTAAGGAAAAGAAACAGGGCAATGCTCCGTTCTTTGCATACATAACCACAAACGCACCACACGGCCCGTTCATAGCCCCCCCCAAAAATAGCAAGTACTTCACCGATCGCGGCTTCGGTAAAACGCAAGCAGGGTTCTACGGCATGATCGAAAACATTGACGAAAACATGGGACGATTAATGGACAAACTGCAGGAGTGGGACTTATACAAGGATACAATCCTGATCTTCATGAGTGACAACGGCATGACAGGCGGCGGCTCCGGCCGCATAGGGCAAGAGGTAGCCAAGGGCTATCCGTTTTTCAACGCAGGGATGAAAGGCCTCAAAGGCAGTGCCGAAGAGGGTGGCGTACGCGTACCATTCCTCGTTCGCTGGGATAGCCAATGGGAGTCTGGCAGGGATATTGAAACACTCAGCGCACACATCGATGTTCTTCCCACTTTTGCCGAGATCGCAGGTATCAAAAAGCTTCCGATTGACCAAGTAGAGGGTCGCAGTTTTCTCCCACTGCTCAACGGAAAGAAAAAGAAGCTTCCGGACAATCGCTACCTGTTCACACACAAAGGCCGTTGGCCAACCGGAACCAATCCTGATGAACATAAATCCTTCAACTACTCGATTCGAAGTGAAAAGTGGCGCTATGTCGCCCCTCAATCTTCAAGGAAAGGAACCAAGACGCAAGGCAGCCTCTACAACATGAAGAAAGATCCGGGGCAAAAAAACAATATAATCAAAAAACACCCGAAAGTAGTTAAACAGATGCAGGCAGCCTACGAACAATTCTGGAGCGATGCTCGACCTCTCATGGTCAATGAAGGCGTTCCCATGTCTAAAACCCGCCCCTACCACGTCTGGTTCGAGGAGCAGTCAAAAAGCGGCGGCATCCCTCAGTGGACAGCACCAAAATTGTAAACCGTAAACAATTATCAATCATACGATAAAGAAATTATTAACCTATGCACTCACTACGCTATCTCTCTTTTTTATATATAATCCTTTGCTACAGCATTACAGCACATGCTACCAAGCATACTAACTTTCTCTTCTTCCTTGTTGATGATATGGGCTGGGCAGATATCGGTGCAAACGGCAGCAAGTTTCACGAAACACCCCACATCGATCGCTTGGCCGAATCAGGCATGCGGTTTACCCAGGGCTACGCCGCCGGGTCAGTCTGCAGCCCCACTCGTGCAAGCATCATGACCGGCAAGCACCCGGTCCGAGTCGATATTACCGACTGGATTCCAGGGCAATCCAATCAACCTACTAATCCCCTGCTCCACCCAGAGGATCGTAACAGTTTACCACTTGAGGAAGTCACTATTGCTGAGGTGCTCAAACAAAATGGATACCAGACTTTCTTTGCTGGAAAATGGCATCTGGGCAAAGAAGGTGAATGGCCAACCGATCAGGGCTTTGACATCAATATTGGAGGCCATCACAAAGGTTCACCTCCCGGTGGTTACTACGCACCATGGACAAATCCCGCGCTTAAGGCAAAAAAGAAAGATGAGTATCTGACTGAGCGCCTGACGGATGAATCAGCCAAATTCCTTGAAACCCGGGATAAATCTAAACCTTTCCTATTGTACCTCTCTTATTACAACATTCACACACCAATTCAGCCATACAGAAAAAGAATAGACCACTACAAAGCTAAAGCCGGAAATACTTTCATCGGCACAACACCAATACAGCCCGAGCACGGCGGTAAAACCCGAATGCGACAGGACAACCCAGCCCTCGCCTCAATGGTTGCTGCAGTAGACGACAGTGTCGGCGCGCTACTGAACAAGCTCGAAGAGCTAAAGCTTAAAGAAAATACCGTCGTGATATTTTTTAGTGACAATGGAGGCCTTAGCACTCTCCGTCGAATCGGACCAGGGTGCAATCTTCCACTTAGAGCTGGAAAGGGCTGGCTTTATGAAGGAGGAATCCGTGAACCTACAATTATAAGCGCTCCAGGCACAACTAAGCCAGGAAGCGTATCTACAAAACCAATAATAAGTATGGATTTCTTCCCAACCATGCTCGATCTTGCCGGACTACCGCTTCAGCCTCAATTACATGTTGACGGCAAAAGTTTATTAAAACAATTAAAAGGCAATGATTCCGGCCAACGCACATTTCATTGGCACTATCCTCATTACCATGGATCAACCTGGAAACCAGGTGCCGCAATTAGAGAGGGCGACTGGAAATTAATTGAATTTTATCACTACAATAATTTTGAGCTATACAACTTGGCGAACGACCTTGGCGAACAAAATAATTTATCTGATACTCTCCCTAATAAAGCGCAAGAATTAAAAGAGAAACTTAAAAAATGGCAAAAGCGGATGAATGCAAAGATGCCTACTAAAAACCCAAATTACGCTCCTGCTCAAAATCCAAATTAAAACTCAACAGCTAATATCAACTTAATAATAACTTTATAAATTACTATGAGTTTTTCAAAGATTGCTTTTCTTGGAACAGGCTTAATGGGAAGCCCAATGTGTAAAAACATTCTTAAATCCCAACTTCCTTTGACAGTTTGGAACCGAAGCAAAAACAAAACTAATCAACTTGAGACTTTGGGAGCAAAAGTCGCAAGCTCGCCACATGAAGCTGTTACAGAAGCGGAAGTAATCATCACAATGCTCTCTGACGGGGCAGCGGTTGACGACTTGATTTTCAAACAAAACGTTGCTGAAAACATTTGTAAAGGAGCTACTCATATTGACATGAGCTCTATCGGAGCTCATGAGGCCATCGACCATTCAAAAAAACATTTTATAAAAGGAATAAACTATCTAGACGCACCAGTCTCCGGAGGCACCAAAGGAGCCGAAGCAGGAGAACTCGCAATAATGGTTGGAGGTAATAAAGAACACTTTGAAGCCATGATAAATGTTTTTAATTCCATGGGGCAATCAACTTTTGTTGGCCCTAATGGTTGTGGACAACTGTCAAAATTAGCGAATCAAATAATAGTAGCTATTACCATCGGTGCAGTCAGCGAAGCTTTTATCCTTGCTGGGGAAGGTGGAGCTGATCGAGGACAAGTAAGAAAAGCGTTACAAGGCGGATTTGCTTCAAGCCGGATTCTCACAGAGCATGGACGTCGAATGATTGATCGAGCATTCGAACCAGGAGGAGCTGCTAAATTTCAAGTTAAAGATTTACGTAATGCTATAAGAGCATCAGAGCAGCTAGACCTAAATCTTCCAATAACAAAACTCGTTCACAAATTATTTAGCGACATGGTTGACAGTGGAAAACCAGACATGGACCACAGCGGGCTAATTACGCATCTAGAGGAAATAAATAATATCGCTATCACATAAATGAAAATAATTATTACTGGCGGAGGCGGTTTTCTCGGATCACAACTTGCATCCCGTCTACTCCAAAAAGGCACCCTTACAGGACAAAGCGGAGAACAGGAAAAAATAGAAGAAATATGTTTAATCGACAAAAATTTCCCTGTTTCAAACTTAGATAACCGCGTCAAAGAAATTTCTGGCGATATAAGTGATCGCGACACTATTAAATTTTCGATTGAAAAATCGGACAGCATTTCAATCTTTCATCTTGCCTCAATGGTTAGCGGTGAATGCGAAGAGCAATATGATGATGCTTTACAAGTAAATTTGGACGGTGGAAGAAATATTTTTGAAATAGCACGCGAAATAAAAGGGCGTCCTCGTGTTGTATTTGCCAGCAGCATCGCTAGCTTTGGTGGGGCGGCAATGCGCACTCCCGTTACAGATTCAGCAAAACAAACACCACAGACTACTTATGGGATGACGAAAGTAATATGCGAATTACTTATCAATGACCATACTAGAAAAGGTCATTTCGATGGGCGATCTGCCCGGCTCCCAACGGTTATAATCCGCCCTGGAAAACCGAATGCTGCAGCTTCAAGCTGGGCCAGCGGAATGTTCAGGGAACCGCTCAATGGTGAAGCCTGCGAATTGCCAGTAAAGCGCAACCAATCCCATCCGATGACAGGATTTAAAACTGTCGTTGACTCTTTTGTTGCTCTACACGAAATTAATGAAGATAAATTGGGAGATGACCGAGCCTACGGCCTGCCTGCACTTTCGGTCACTCCAAACTTGGCAGAAAAAACACTCAAAGAGATATCAAACGATAAAAAAATAAAAATCGGCAAAATCGAAGATTCATTCGA
>NYWG01000212.1 GCA_002684915.1 Verrucomicrobiales bacterium | reverse complement strand
TTTAGCATTAGGAGTAGTTACTGCAGTAACCGATAGTAATAATTTTACTGTTGCACAAGCAGGAAGATTTACAATATCTTCACATGGTCTTACAGTAGGACAGTGGTATTATTTAAGTTCTTCTTCTGCAGGGGGTCTAACATCTACTGAACCAGCTATTTCACAGCCGATTGTTTATGTAGAAAGTGCGAGTGTGATATTTGTTTATCCCTATCGTCCTACAAATATATTACTAGATGGGTCGGATAGTATAACTCCAGGGGATAATACAGTTACAACAGCAAAGATAGCTGATGACGCTGTAACAGCCGCAAAAATTGCTGATTCTGTTCAGTTGGGAGCATATACTGGTTGGTCTGTAAAAACAGGGACATATACTGCAGCAAGTAAAGATCAACTCATAGCAAACAGTGGAAGTGCTTTTACAATTACTCTTCCTGCAAGTCCCAGTGCAGGAGATACAGTTGTAATAAAGAATGTAGGTGCAGGAACAGTAACAATCGGGCGAAATAGCTCAAATATAGAAGGATCAGCACAGGATGGTACTCTTGCAACAACAAAAGCAATGCAAGTTGTTTATGTAGATGGTACTCTAGGATGGAAGGAGATTTAAATGCCATATGTATTTGGTGGATCAAGTGGCGGCGGTAAGTCTGTACTACAAACTATAAGCTTTATAAACAGCACTACTTGGTCGCCTGCCCAAGATATGAATGCAAAAATTTATGTGATAGGTGCTGGAGGTTCAGGAGCCGCTTCAGGTGGAGTATCTACTGGAGGGGGAGCAGGAGGCTGTGCTGTTACTATAGCAGATTTGGATGCAAGCACAACTTATACGATAACTATAGGTGCACCAGGGCTTGGTGTCTATCACGGCCCTAGTCATGGAAATGCTGGAGGAAATTCTACTTTTGCAGGATCTGGAATTAGTACAATGACAGGTAGCGGAGGACAAGCAGGGCTTTATGATGGTCAAGGTGTTGCAAAAGCAGGAGGCGCTGGAGGTGCTGCAAGCGGTGGGGGTTATGGAAACTTTACTGGAGGCGCAGGCGGAGCAACAAGCGGAAGTGGGGCATCTTGGATGTCAACTGGAGGCGGTGCTGTAGGGCTTTGGGCCACAGGAACTTCTGCACCTGGAGTAGTTGGAAGCACAGATAATCCAGATGCTGGATTTTATCATAATGAGGGAGGATATACTCACGGAGTAGGTTCAGGTGCTAGTGTTGGTGGAACTTTTTTATCCAAGTTTCATTCAGCACAAGGTGCAAATACCAGTATGGATCTCATTAGACAGGAAGTAGGAGGTTTATTAAGCCTAGCAGGTATGGGTGGAGCTACTGGTAACTCGGCTCAAATGTATTGGGACTATGCAGGAACTTATGACTCTCAGCAGATAGCAGGAACATTACCTATGGGCCAAGGAAGCAGACCTCTAAGAAATAACGGAAATGCAAGTATTGTAGGTTTACAAGCAGGAGCTTTTGCAGGAAGTGGTGCGCTTTTTACAACTACTAGCAGTAGTTATTGGGCTCTAACTGGTCCTGGTGGTATTGGTGGGGGTTCTGGAGGTGCTGTAAACGGTGCAAATACTACAAACAGTTATACCATGACGGGCCAGGGAGGAGTTGGTTGTGTTCTTATTGAAATTTTGGAGTATAAATAATGACAATTAAAGTTACAAAAGGTGGTGTAAGTAATAATATTGTAGCTGATATGGATTTTGCGAAAGCAGTTTATCCTACAAGCGAGGGTTACTCTCATGAATTAGTTATAGAAGATCCAGTTATAAATGATGCAACCAAAGAAGCGGAAGCAAGAAACTGGCGCACTCAAGAATTAAATGCAACAGATAGAATAGCACAGACTCCCGACTGGCCTAATAGGGATAAGTATCTTACCTACCGAACAAAACTAAGAGACTGGCCGAGTACATCAGACTTTCCTGATACCAAGCCAACATTATAGGAATAAAATATGTCATCATCACCAGTAGCTTCTTCAGTATCAACTATATCAGGTACAATTAATACTAATTCTGTAACAGAATTTGTAGCAACAAGTAACCAGACTACATTTTCAATAACTTATAATGTAGGTGAGTTAATGGTATTTTTAAACGGTGTACTACTAGATAATGGAGTAGATTATACAGCAACAAACGGCACCTCTGTAGTTTTAACAAACGGAGCAGCAGCAAATGATGTAGTAACTATAAATACAGATAAATTAGAGTTTTCGGCAGCTCTAGGAACTACTGCATCAATAGATGATGCCACAGCATTGGCAATAGCATTAGGATAAAATTATGGCAAATACATTTAAGAACGCTTTTGCGGCAAATGTAAGCAACTCAAGCTATGTTGATTTGTATACTGCGCCGTCTTCAACAACTACAATCATTCTTGGTTTGGCACTTTGTAATAAGACAGCGAGTGCTGTAAACGTTACAGTGCAAATGCAAGATACTTCAGATTCAAATAACGACTTCCAGGTTCTTGATACTGTGAGTATACCAGCAAGAACAACTCTGGAAGTACTAGCGGGACAAAAGTATGTTTTGGAAACCACAGATGTTTTACGAGTAAAAGCAGGAACAGGCTCAGCAATTGATGCTACTCTAGGGTTTATGGAGATTACCTAATGCCGTTTCTTGGAAAAGCACCAGGTGTTAGTACTGTAACTGTTAGTGATGATGCAATTACTACAGCAAAAATTGCAGACAACGCAATTACTTCTGCTAAAATTGGAGTGGATGTAATTGTAGCAGAGGATTTAGCAGCAAACTCTGTTACAGTTTCAGAAATAACAGACGATGCGGTAACACAAGCAAAAATAGCAGACGAAGCAGTAGATGAAGCTAGACTTCAAATTTCTAATGCAGGCAGTAATGGGCAGTTTTTAAGTAAGCAATCAGGAAACACTGGTGGATTAACTTGGGCAGACGCGGGACAATGGAGTGCAACCACTGAAGGATTAGTAACCACAACACAGGGGCAAAATAATATAGATTTTACAATTCCAGCTGATGTAAATCAAATAAAAGTTGTGTTTTATGGTTTGTCTCAAGTAAGCACAGAGTTGTTTAAAATAAAAGTAGGAAATGCAAGTGGAACCATTAAGGGCTCAGGGTACTACGGTAATACTTCATCTTATTGGTATAATGGTAATGCTCCCAGTCTTACAGAGAATAACGATGCGATTCAGTTGAATGGCTGGACTCCAGCAGGAAACTATTGGTATGGCTCATTAAATATGGAGAGTATCGGTATGGATGGCAGAAGATGGAGCTATTTTATGGCTCCATATAATGACACATATGGCGAATACTTTACAGTGTGCAACGGTCGTATTGCGTTAGACTCAGGAGAACAAATAAGAAAGATAAGATTTACAACTGACAGCGGCAATGGGTATGACTCGGGTTGCCACATAAAAGTCTACACAGCAAAGTTTTAGGAGAAATAAATGCCTTTTATAGGAGAACAACCAGCAGAAGCAGGAACATTAAAAATACTTGCAAGATCAGGTAGTAGTGTTTCAGTGGAATTAATAACAAGTAGCATAGTAGTAACTACTAGGTCGGGAACAGTGAGTGTAGGAGTAGAGTAATGGCAGATAGATATGCACTAGTTGTAGATGCAACAAATAGTACCATAAAGGAAATACCTGCCGCAGATAGATTAGTCGCGGATAATTTATTATTGTCTGGCACTACTCCAACATTAACGATTGGGGATGCTGGTGCGGAAGATACAAAAATAGTTTTTGATGGGAATGCACAAGATTTCTACATTGGACTTGATGATTCAGCTGATGACTTATTAATAGGGCTCGGTTCCGCAGTAGGAACTACACCCGCTATAAGTATTGACGAAAATCAAGATGTAGTTTCTAATCAAGAATTTAGAGCAGTCTCATATAATGAAACTTATGTAGCTCCCACAAGTTCTTCTAATGCAACAACTATTAACTGTGAAGCAGGGAATTATTTCAAACATACACTCACAGAGAATACTACATTTACATTCTCTAATCCTCCTGCAAGTGGAACAGGGTTTTCTTTTGTACTTCATTTAATACAAGATAGTAGTGCTAGAACTGTTACGTGGCCTAATTCCGTAGACTGGGCAGGAGGTACAGCACCAACAATTTCAACAGGAAGCGGCGATGATGATTTCTATGTATTTGCAACTTCAGATGGCGGAACAATCTGGTACGGATTTACCGCAGGACAGGCAATGGCATAATGAGCAGAACTGCACACAAATTACTAACTGGGTCTGGTGCAACAGCAGACTCAGGAGATGATGACTTTAACTTAGTCACAACTTTACTTCCTGCCAATGGGTCTAATGCGGCACAGAATAGCACCTTTATAGATAGCTCTGATAACAATCTTACAGTTACTCCAGGAACTGAGGCGCCTGCTCAAGGCACGTTCAGCCCTTTTAGCAAAGATGTTGGTAAATGGTCAGTTGAGTTTGATGGCTCATCTAACCTACTATGGACTTCTGGTCATTTTCAATTTGGTACAGGAGACTATACAGTAGAATGTTTTGTTTTCTTTACAGGCAATGATTCTACGTCAGGGGGTATTTTTCAACTCAGTAGTGGCAATAATGATGGTAGTTCTCCAGCAATGGCTTTGAGAGACACTACTGGATTGACAATTTATACGAGTTCTGGTCAAAAAATTACTGGTAATAATAATACATTTGCGATGGGTGTTTGGTATCACTTAGCCTTTGTAAGACAGTCTAATGTCGTTAGAGTGTACAAAGATGGTGCTCTTGTAACTTGGAATGATGGTAGTACAAGTGCTGCTGATACAACTAATATTACAAGTACAGCAATGAACGTAGGAAGATACTACAGTGATAGTTATAGACTTAAGGGTTATATAAGTAATTTTCGTGTTAATAAAGGAACTGCTGTTTATACAGGTGCATTTACAAAGCCAACTGCTCCTTTAACTGATATAACCAATACCAAACTTATAGCTTGTAGCACTAATAATCATTTGTTTGAGAGAAGTAGTATTAACATGGCTATTACCAATACATATGGAACTGCTAAAACTAAACCTTTTTCTCCGTTTAAAAATGATGCAGAATATGACCCTGCAGTTCATGGAGGCTCTTTTCTTTTTGGGCAAAATGCAAACTCTTCTTTGTCAGTTTCTCACGCAAGTTTATTTGATTTTGGTACAGCAGACTATTGTATTGAAGCGTGGCTATATCCTACTCAAACTTCTTATAGTAATTCTTGGGCTATGTGGGCTTCTACCATAGGAGTAAATCAATATTGGGCTTATACGAATGGTGGAGGAAACCAAGCTGCTGCAGGATTTTCATCTTATCCTGCTGGAGGATACTCTGGAGCGAACTGGCACCAGGCTACTTCTTATGTATGGAATCACATTGTTTTTCAAAATACAGGAGGTTATGAAAATTGGTATAAAAATGGAACACGAATTTATAATGTGCAAAATAATCCAAATCATGGTTCTTCTGCTACAGGTATGATGTTTGGAAGAGCAAATCATTATGCGAGTTACTTTTACTACGGTGGTTATATGTCTGATGTAAGGGTTATAACAGGAACCAATTATAACCCTTACTCAAATGCAGCAAGTCTCACTGTACCAACCGCTCCTTTGACAAAAACTAGTTATACTCGACTGTTACTAAACGGCACGAATGCCGCTATAAAGGACGTATCTGGAAGTAACAATATAAGAACACTAGATAATGCTCAACTAGATACTGCCATTAAAAAGTTTGGAACAGCAAGTATGCGGTTTGATAACACAAACGATTATCTTACGCTACCTCAAACTGAGTTTAAGCCGTTTGGGATGGGTGATTTTACTATTGAGTGCTTTGTTTATTTTGATACAGTCACTTCAAGCGGGATATTTCAACTTTCTAATGGGTACTTAAACAGCACTACAAGAGGGCCAGCGGCAGGATGTAGTTCTACTACAGGTAAGTGGGGAATTTATCGTGGCACTACTTGGGATGAGCCAGTATCGTCTCAAGTCCCAAGCACTAACACATGGTATCATATGGCTCTTGTAAGAAACTCTGGAACAGTCAAATTATATATTGATGGAGCTGTAATGGTATCGGCAACTGATACCACTAATTATACGGATACCTATTTTGTTATTGGAGGATGGTATTCAACAGGCTATTTGATGCATGGACGTATTGACGAATTTAGAATTACTCATAAAGCACGTTATACATCAACCTTTGATGTGCCTACAGAAGCATTCCCAAATATTTAGGAGATAAAAAATGCAAATAGCAAAAATTAAAGATAATAAAGTAGAAGCCGTGGGAGAGCATAGGGCTCTTTTTCCAAACACTTCTTTTCCTGCTTCAGGTCCCCCAGCAGACTGGATGACACAAAATTCTGTCCTGCCTGTTACTGTATTTCGGTCTTACAATGGGCTAACTGAAAAAAGCACTAGTGTGGATCCTTATATAGAAGATGGGGTTGTATACCTACATAAGATAGAAGCGCTAGATGACAGTCAAAAAGCAGCAGCTCAAACAGCAAGAGATAATGCAACTGCAGAATCAACGAGAGCTGAGCGTAACAGAAGACTAGCAGAAACAGATTGGATGGCAAATAGTGACGTAACTATGTCAGATGAGTGGAAGACATACAGGCAAGCACTTCGAGATATTACAAAGCATAGCAACTGGCCCTATTTAAAAATGCCTGGCCCAGATGGTTCTGGTGATAACGATTGGCCAGTCAAGCCTTCGTAGGAGAGATAGATGGCATACTCAAAAGGACGTAGACTCGCAGATTTAGCTAGTACGGGTTATGCAATTGCTGATGATAAAGTTACGGCAGCAACAATAGCAGATAATGCAGTAGATATTGCACGTTTAAATGTATCTGATGGTTCCAACGGGCAATTTTTGAAAACAAATGGTTCAGGAACCCTATCTTTTGCATCAATAACTGCTGGAGCATATACAGACTGGGCAATAAAAACAGGAACGTATACTGCAGTAGACAAGGATCAGCTTATAGCAAATAGTGGAAGCGCTTTTACTATCACACTTCCCGCAGGCTCAGCAGGAGCTACAGTAATTATATGTAATGCAGGAGCAGGAGCTGTGACAGTGGGAAGAAACGGAAGTCAAAAAATAAATTCAGCTGCAGAGGATGGCACCTTAGCACAAGGTGCCTCTACCCAGCTAGTCTACGTCGATGATACTATCGGCTGGTTTGAGATTTAATTATGGCAGTATTAGGAGCAGCAGCAGGCGGAGGTGGTGGAGGTGGCCAGCTACCCGTTATAAGTTTTCAGACATCTCGAACATGGACTCCTGCTTATGACTTAACTGCCTATGTATATGTAATAGGCGGAGGCGGAGCAGGTGGAGCAGTTAAATCAAGTGTTGGTAATGCTGGCGGCGGAGGCGCGGGCGGCTGTGCAGTAAGTAAATTAGACCTTAGCTCTGGCACGTCTTATACAGTTACAATCGGAGCGGCAGGCGCGGCTTCAGCAGCGAACGGTGCAGCAGTAGTAGGAGGTAATGGAGGTGCAAGTTCTTTCTCAGGCTCTGGAATTAGTACAATGACTGCGAATGGAGGAACAGGAGGTATTGCATCTACTTCCGCATCTCCAGGAGCAACAACAGGAGCTGCAGGAGGAACTGCAACTGGAGGAACTCTTGGGAACTTTACTGGAGGTAAAGGAGGAGGCTTTCCTTCTGGTACCATAAGCTATGGTTCTGCGGGTGGAGGAGCTGTAGGTCTCTGGCAAAATGGAATAGATGCAGAACCCACACTTTCTCTTTATGGTTATTCAACTCCAGGAGCTACGCTGGGAATAGAGATATCAGGCGATGGTAATGGACAACTTGACTATCAGATGGCGATGGGAGCAAGTTCTGGTACATGGGCATATGCGCCATGGACAACTGTAGAACCTTTTACTGGTGTTTTTACTACAGAGCAGGTAAACCGAACACTGATTGGTTCTAGCCAGCTGCAAATGTATGGTAATGAAACTCGAAATAGGTACTCGGGGGGTTATTCAGAAGGTAGTCCCACAAATCGTGGTTATCTTAGCGGCGGTTCATCATGGTATGGCGGTATTTCTGCTCCTTTTCAAGGAGCAAAAGGGGTAGCTGATGGAACTATATACGGACAAAAAGGAACTGCTGGTGGCGGGGGTGGCGGAACCTATGCTTATAGTACTGCTACAAGATCAGGTGCTGGAGGACGAGGTATTATTCTTCTTTTTCCAGTGAGTTTAGGAGCATAATATGGCAGATATTAAAATAACAAAAGATGGTGTAAGTAATACTATATCTGGTTCTATGGCTTTTGCACAAGAAGCTTACCCTACAAGTGAAGGGTACTCGCATGAAGATGTAACTCCTACACTTACTTCGGAAGAGGTTACCGAAGAAAAAGAGCTACAAGCAAGAAATTGGAGAGACTCAGAATTATACAGAACCGACTCTCTTTCACTTCTTACAGATCACCCAAAGAAAACAGAGATAGCTGCCTATCGAGTAAAATTAAGAGACTGGCCGAGTACTTCAGACTTTCCTGATACTCGACCAACATTATAGGGCTTAGCCCAATTCCTAAAGGAGGAAATATGATATGAAAAAACTATTGGCTACGGGGTTAATAGCCCTCAGCCTTGGAGCCTGTGCGAGTACGTCCACTACTGAGTATTACGAAGCAATGGAAAGAGCAGCTCTAGCGCAGGCAAAGGTACAAGAAGCAAGATATAACGCTCTAAGCAGGATTGCAGGAGAAGGCAACGAGGCAGCAACTGCCGCGGTTATGGCTCTCGCCATGACAAACCAAACTCCTATTGTTCCTCAAGCTCAACAGTCAGCAGCCTTAAAGTGGGCATCTGTACTGTCTGGCCCAGTATCTTCGTTAGGTGCAATGTGGTTATCTAATGATTCTACTAAAGCAATGGCTAG
>NYWG01000211.1 GCA_002684915.1 Verrucomicrobiales bacterium | reverse complement strand
TCGAGCACTCACTTGCGCGACTTCACCTTCACCACACGG
Source organism: Verrucomicrobiales bacterium (assembly GCA_002684915.1). Classification (GTDB taxonomy): domain Bacteria; phylum Verrucomicrobiota; class Verrucomicrobiia; order Limisphaerales; family UBA1096; genus UBA1096. The sequence goes on along the minus strand of NYWG01000211.1, from coordinate 5,749 downwards.
CCGAGGTCGTTCTTCGGAGCTGCCTTCTTGGGAGGCTGCGCCTTAGCCTTCTCCTTCTTGCTGGTCTTCTTCACGGCCTTGACGGGGACGTGTTTGGGCTTGTGCACGTGGTGCTTGTGGCGGTGCTTCGCGTGCGTGAAGAGAGCAGCTCCAACGCTGTCCTCTCCGAAATCCGCCGTCGTAAAGATGGAGACTTCGGACACCATCGCTTCCCCGTCCTCATAGTTGTCCGAGTGGTCTAAGTTGTGGAAATGCTTCCCGATAATATGGAGTGTCACAGTCTCCACGTCATCCGCTCCGCATTCCGAACCCACGTTCACCGCAACCTCGTAATGGCCGAAGGGGTTGGAAACGTCCGGAATTACCCCCTGGATTGGCGTCCCCGATCCTGGACTGCACGAAACCTCCACCTGCGCAGGAAGTTCGGCCCAGTTCTCCGGGTCCACCGCGAAGCCGACGGTCACGGTCTGCACCGGCGCGGGTTCGGCCAGGGTGAAAGTGATGTCGGTCTCATTCACCACGCCGCCCCAAGCCCCGTTCGGCCAATCGCCGAAGGAATCGGTCATCACCACGCCGTCGGTGAGCTTCGTGTTGTCGTCGTCACGGTAGGCGTAATAGTAGTACGCGTGCAGCGGCGGTTCCGACACATAGCTGTCGATCGCTGCTTGGGCCGTAACGAAGGCCCACGCCGACTCGCCGCTGGTGCAATACGAGTTGGAGTAGAACTTCACGGTGTTCGAAGACGGCTTCCCGCGCAGGCATGACGTCGACCCGGCCGGGCTGAGCGTGAAGGTACCATCGGCCTGCGCCGCCCGAGTGACAGCGCACCCCTCTGCGGAGCACTCGTTGAACTTCCACGCGGCACCCTCCAGGCACAAGCAGCGCCCGGTCTGCTGGCTTGCAACCTTGAAGCCGCCATCGGCCTCGGCAGCCTTCAAGCGCAGCTTCGCAGCCTCGCCAGTGCACGTGCCCAGCGCCAGGCCAGCCGACTCGAGGTGAACCTCCGTGTCTGCGGCCGCCGTGGTCGCCTCGGGCGTCAAGCACCGGCCCGATTCAGCATGCAGCATGTAGAACGAAGTTATCTGGCAGTTCTCCTCGGAATGGGGCAGAGTGCCAGTGCAGAAAGTCGCGGCATACGCCTTGCCGTTGCTGCCCTTGCACTCCACCGTTCGCGTGCGGCGGCCTTGGGAGCCTTCCGCCTCGCATTCTCCCCATTCGCTGACGTGGTACGAGTAGTTCATAACCAGCACGGGCGTGGCTTTGAACACCGATCCGGCAGCGCCCTTGCCGTTGTAGATGAGGTACGCCGCTTTCTCCGCCGTGCTGGCGCCCTGCAACGAGAGCGTCGTGGCGTTCGCCGCGTTCGCCTTCACGCGGAGGTCCGCCAACCCAGCCGTACGGTCGGTGGCGACGGAACCGAACACCAGCGGCGTCTGCGTGAACGCCTCGGTGTACTCCAGCGTAGTCGGCTCGGAGGTCATCTCCTCGCTGCCGGCGACGAAGGGGTAGGACGACAAGTATCCCTCGGTGGCGTCGATGGCTACCCAGTGCACCGCCACGGAGGGCGGGCCGTGGTGCGCCTCGTCGTTCGTGGACCAGCTGCAGCCCGCCGCGCCAGTGCACGCAGCCTCGTCGTTCATGTGCGCCTTGCACGAGCCGTAGTTGAGCACGTTGTCGGCGCGGCACTTCCCCACGACGATCTCGTTCCATGCGCACTTGTCGTTGCCGCGGCACTCGTCCACGTTGGTGAGCGGCGTGCAAACCGACACCTCCGGCGCAGGGTACTTGTCCACGCAGTTCCCGGTGAGCTCCAGCTCCTCGAAACCGGCGTCGGCACTGGCCCAGAACTTCCCCGTCTCGGGCTCCTTCGCCCGCACGAAATCAACCGGCGCAACCTGCTGCGTAATGACAACCGGCGCTGCCGAGAAGTCCTCGTGGAAAGCAATCTCGTGGAACTCCCCGTCGGCCGGGATCATCGCAATGCCGGCCTGCAGGATAGCGCCCGAGCTGGTGCGGAAGACGCCCTGCTTCAACGCCATCCACGCCACCGACTCGTAGCTCGGCGCGCCGTCCGCCTTGCTCCCCTCCAGCTTCGTCTGCAGTGTCACCTGCCACTTCAGGTCCGTCGTGGCCTGCGCGCCGCACTCCAGCCAGGCGTCCCACGCCTCCTCCGTCATCATGTACCCGAAGTCGGGCTTCTTCGGCACGCCGTAGCCGGCGCACGAATCGTCCTCGACTCCAACGCAGCTGTGATCCGCATCGAAGTAGTGGCTCATCGCAATCGTGCCGGGCTTCTCTGTAGCGAAGATGTACCCGAGATCGGTGCCATCAGGGTAAGAGTCCCCACAGAACGCTGCCTTCTGATCGTCGACGTACAGGCACGTGTCCTTCGTGGTGGTGTGGTACGTCCGCTTCAGCATCTTCATGCTGTCCTCCATCTTGATCGACGAGACCAAGCCGACGGTCATCCCCCCGAAGCTGGACGGGTCGTGGCAGTCGTTGTGGTCCATCTTCCCGACGCAGTAGTCCTGCGTTCCCGCATCGTACTTCGTCGTGAGCATCGTGAAGACGGGCGCGGCGCCATCGTACCCGCTGAACGGGCACACGATCACCTCCGGGTAGCCGGGAGCAGGCTGCGTGTCCCAACCAGGCCCCGTCTCGCCACAGTACACCCACTCGGCCCAGCCGTCACTGACCTTCCCCTCGCACTCGGCGGAGTTCGCGACGTAGCACCAGTCCTGCCCGTCCGAGGGCCACGCAGCGTCCTCCTCCGCCGGGAAATCCGGAATGCTGACCCCAGAGCCCGCGGGGAAAACCACCTGCTCGCCGATAGTCTGGTCAGCCTCCACGATGTCGCTGCCAACGTACACGCGCATCTTCGTGGCGCCGTTGTACGCCCACCCTTCGCCAATGTACGTGAGCTCCACGGGACCATCCGCCGAGGCCTCCGCGGCGCTCGGGTCGCGGGGCGTCCAGGCGTGGCAGAAGTCGCCGTAGCTGGCCGGGTACTGCACGTTGTTCTCGCCCATCGGAACGGCGCTGCTCGGTCCGCCAGTGCACTGGCAGCCCGCCACGCGGTCCGCCGCCACTTCGTCGGTGGGCGCTGCTACGGTTGTCTCCTGCTTGGCGATGGCGTCCACGACCGCGAGGCCGACGCGCTCGTCCCCGCGCATCGGCAACGGTCCCGCGATGAAGACGGGCAAGGAGCTGTGCGCCACATTGAGCGTGATGATCTTCACCCCGCCGCTGCCTTCCATCGGCATGCTTTGCGCGCCAGCCTCGCCAACAGGCTCGCCCGGGCACTCGTGCTCGTTGCACGCCTCCTCCTCCTCGAGGTCGACGGGGCAGGCAGCCCCGGTCCCGACGGCGGCCTGCAGGACGTAGCGCCGCTTCGTCTGGAAGCCGCCGCCGCAAGCGCGCGTGCACGTGCCCACGGCCTCCCAGTCGCTCATTTCGCAATCCACGGGGCACACCTCCCCGCCGCAAGGCAGAGTGCGCTCCTTTGCGCCGCACGCAGTGCCGTTGTGCTGCGCCTCCGTCTGCACGGCGCGAGTTTCCTTGGCCGTTCCGTCGCCGCAGGTCACGCTGCACTCCTCGCGTTCCCAAGCACCCAACACGCAATCGATCGGGCAAGGCACCAAATTCGGGCACTCCGTCCGGTTCTCGAACATCTCGCCGCAAGCCGCACCGCCGTGCGCCGCCTCCGTCGTGATGTTGCGGAAGCGAACTTGATACCCGACTTCACCGCACGTGATACTGCATTCAGACCATTCCTCCCAATCGCTGAGGACGCAGTCAATGGGGCACTCGCCAAGGTTGCAATCTTCCTCCTCCTTCAAATCGCCCTCGCACGCAACCCCGCCGTTGGCAGCCTCGGTCTCGACCGTGCGCTCCTTCTCGCGCGTTCCGGCGCCGCACGTCGCAGAGCAGTCCGTCCAGGCGCCGAAGGCCGACAGCACGCAGTCCACGGGGCACGCCTCCTCGTTGCACGCCTCCGTCTTGAGCATCTCGTCATCCTGCGCCTCCGGGCATGCGACGCCGCCGTGCGCGGCAGCCTCCGCGACGTTCTTGATGAACGTCTTCTCGCCACCGCCGCAGGTAACAGTGCACTCCGTGCTCTCCACCCAATCGCTCAGCACGCAATCCTTCGGGCACGCCTCCTCGTTGCAGAGAAGCGTCTGCTCCCGAGCGGCGTCACACTCCTCCCCGCCGTGGTCGGCCGCGACCTTGACACCGCGCGTCTGCTTCAGCTCGCCGCCGCCGCAGGTCTTCGAGCACCCGGCCTCGTCGTCGACCCAGGCGTCCAGCTCGCAGTCCACAGGGCAGGGGGCCACCTCGCAGTCCGCTTCCTCGCCGAGCGCCTCGTCGCAAGCTGTCCCGCCGAACTGCGCCTCGATGGACACCGCCCGCGTGCGACTCTTGGAACCTGGGCCGCACTCGGAGCTGCAGTCGCCCCAGTTCGTCCACTGTCCCACCTCGCAGTTGATCGGGCAAGACACGACGTGGCACGAGTCCACCTCCTCGCGGCCGTCGGGACACTCCACGCCGCCGTGCGCCGCCTCCGTCGTGACTTCGCGCGTGCGCTTCTTGGTGCCCTCGCCGCACGTCTCGGAGCACGCGCCCCAACCGGTCCACTGCGTCATGACGCAGTCCACCGGGCACTCCTGCTCGTTGCACGCCTCCTCCTTGTACCGCTGCTCGCTATCCGCGGCCGGGCACTCCACTCCGCCGTGGGCGTTCAGCGTCGCGATGGAAGCGCGGTGAACCTCGATGCCGCCCCCGCACGTCAAGGAGCAGCTCACGTCAACGGTCATGGCGGTAAGCTCGCAGTCGACCGGGCACGGGTCCGTGTTGCACATGATCTGCCGCGTCTGCCGACCCTCCTCAGCAGCCTTCGTAGCGCCGTGGCCGCCCTGCAGGAAGGCCACGTTGCCTTCCACGGCCGGGCACGCGGCACCGCCGTGGTCCATGGCGGTCGTGACATCGCGGAACTGCTGCTGGTACCCGCCGCCGCAAGAGCTGCTGCACTCGCCATCGTTCTCCCACTCGCCCATCACGCAGTCCACGGGGCAAGGAACCACCTCGCAATCCTGAGCCTCGCTGAGCTGGCCCTCGCAGGCGGCTCCGCCGTACGCTGCCGAGGGATCTTCGTAGCGGCTGCGGGAGTGCGTGCCAGGGCCGCACGCCTCACTGCACACACCCCAGTCCCCCCAGTCACTCAAGTCGCAGTCGATCGGGCACTCGAACTCGTTGCAGGCCTCCTCCTCATCGTAAACGCCGACGCACGCCTCGCCACCGTGGGCGGCAGAGACGGCCTCGCCACGCGAGCGGGAGCGCTTCCCGTTGCCACACGTCTTCGAGCACTCCTCCCAGCCGGTCCACTGCTCGAACTCGCAGTTCACCGGGCACGGGTCCTCCCCGCACACCAAATCCTTCGACCGATCGTCGCTGCAGGCAGCGCCGCCGTAGCCCGCCGCGACCTGAACGACGCGGATCTCCGTGCGAGACCCTCCCCCGCACGTCACGGAGCAGCTCGCCGACTCGAACCAGTCGCCCAACACGCAGTCGACCGGGCAGGGATCCGGGTTGCAGTCCAGCGTGCGCATCAAATCCGTCGGGCACGGCTCCCCACCGAACTGGTCGTTGGTCTGGATCGACCGGCTCTCGGTGTACGTGCCTCCACCGCAAGTGACGGTGCACTGCGTTTCCTCCGCCCACTCGGAGATGACGCAGTCCACAGGGCACGGCT